>NZ_JBSRLA010000025.1:0-44659 GCF_055149105.1 Desulfosalsimonas sp.
CTGAAACGAATCAAGTAGACTTTTCCGTTATGCTATGAATCTGGATAGAACAAAAAGTGATCAAATTTTAGGTGGTTGCAAAAGAGCCACACCCTTTTTATTTTGAAAATATGTTACTAAGTTTATCATAATAAATAAGATAAACTTAACTTTATGGCGCGTATGAAAAACCCGAACCATCCGAAAAAAGGTGACACGATCACGGTCGAGCCGATCCGAAGGATAGAAGACATAAAAGCCCTGAAAAAACTTCTTTCGGATCGGCCCCGTGACCTTCTCCTGTTCACAATGGGAATAAACAATGGCCTCCGGATAGGCGACCTGTTAAAACTCAAGGTCAAAGACGTGCAGGGAGTGAAGGCCGGCGACACCGTGCGAGTCCGGGAGCAGAAAACCGGCAAGCAAAACGTCCTTGTCATAAACAAGGCCACATACAAGGCCCTGGACAATTACCTCAAGCAGCGCAATCCGGAGCCGGACGAGTACCTGTTTCCCAGCCAGAAAGGCGGGCCGCTCACGGTCATTGCAGCTCACCGGATGATCAAGGGCTGGTGCAGGCAGATCAACCTGCGAGGAAATTACGGCACGCACAGTCTGAGAAAGACATTCGGCTATATCCAGCGGATGCACTATGGAGTCGGTTTTGAGCTGCTCTGCAAAAGATTCAACCACAGCAGTCCCGCCGTGACCATGCGCTACTTAGGCATCGAGGACAACGAGGTTAACGGGATGCTCATGAACGAGATATGAAAACGGAGGGTGCATGGAAGCTGCAGTATCAACCGAGGAAACAAGCCAGGAAAAAGCACAGCCCGCCGGTATGGCGTGGATCGGCGGTAAGCAGAAACCCTTCTACTGCCCCCGGATTATCAAGAAAGGCAAGCGGAAGGGCAGGATCGAGGTGCGCTACCTGCGCTCCTATAATTTTTACAAGACCCTGGTGATCAGCCGCGGAGACATCACAAGGCTTTTCCCGCCTTACAATTTATATCTTGGCGAACAGAAGGATGTCGTAAGTGATGGCTCCAATCATAGCAAGGAGAGTTAATAGCATGTGGAATTACCGGATCGTCCGAAAAAAGCATGCTTGGAAAGATCCCCGGACGAAGGAAGAAAAAGAGTCGTATTTATATGGCATCCACGAAGCCTATTACGACAAGGCCGGAAAGGTCGGCGCGATCACCGAAAACCCCGTTGAGCCTTCCGGGGAAACCATCGAGGATTTGCGTCATAGCTGGATGAGGATGGCGGAAGCCTTTGGGCAGCCGTTGCTGGATTATGACCACATCCCCGAACCCGGCTATGTTGATGAAAGCGAGGATGAAGAATTCGAGGTTGGTGAGATCACCAGGGAGCCCATGACGCAAGAAAAATTGTCGGAGCTGGACGCAGAGCTGGAAAGAGAGCGCATTGAAAGCGAGCAGCAGCACCAGGAATTTGTCGGAACTCCTACGTTGAAGGCCTTGCTTGGAAAAATTTTTGAGGATTTCGTGAACAAGCAGGACCATAGCGACGAGCAAAATAAGGCGAAATCATAGCCACCGGCACGATCGGCCTGGGATCGATCTCGGGGTAAGTGCTGCAGCCCAGTCTTATGCGTGCTCTGCTTCTTTTCTCTCATAGATGATTTCACCGTGGCTCAATATATGTTTTAAAAACCCGCTTGGGTCATGTCTTTCCTCCAGCAAGATCGGTTCAATACGTATATCAACCGTATTGCAAATTTTATGTAATTTTGTCAGTGCTTCCAGATAATCCTCGTCTAACCAGTTTATCACCACGGCAATATCGATATCACTGCTTTCATCAGGAGTACCCCATACCCAGGAACCATAGAGGATCACCTTTTGAACCTGAAAAGCAGGCAGCAATTGAAGTATTAACTGACTAACAATATTTACAACTTTGTTTTTGTCCATTCTAGAAACTCTTTTGTTGATGAAATAATTTTCTCGCACCTCTCGGGGGTCAGTGATTTCAAGAGACGCTCTTTATCAGTTGGATACCTTGCCTCGATATTTAATGGTTCCAATGTATTAATAAGATTATTCTGGTTTTCATCCAATGCTTGAAAAATATTTGTCTTCTTAGCCAATATTCGTAAATTGTGGGTTTTAGGTGGATGTTCCTCATAGTGCTTTGCAAAGTATGCCTTCAAAATTTTCTCCACAGCTTGATGGCACATAAATCCAACATACAAGAATCTCTTTGTCTCAAGCATAGCACGGGCTGTTTCTATGTCATATTCAGCCAATTCTGTCCAATATTGCGTCTTCATGCGCCTTTTGCCTTTCCCAACGATATGTCCATCTCCCCGGCGAGTTGGCTTTTCCTAAGGTGTCTTATTACATTCTATAGGGGATAGGCTCAAGGTTCAAGGAGAAAGCTTAAAGGTTTCTCACCGGGGGGGAACCTGTAGAGGTATCGGGCTCTGCGGGGGCTATGGCGGAAGTTCTCTGCTTTTACCCAGCCCTTTTTCGGCGGGATCAATATTGCTGATCTTTGATTTTTACCGTTTTTGAACGATCGGTATGTCATGGCCTCGGGGATGGCTGATATTTCCGAGGGAATGGTCTGTGTTCCTGAAAAAACCGTCCTGAAGGTTTCTTTATAAGCTGGAAAAACCTGGGTGTCCGATCACGACTCCGGAAAATTTAAAACTTTTTTAAAAAATCTTATTGACAAGTATTATACATTACATTATACAGCGAATCATGGAAACAATACAGCACAGAGATGTGGTAAAAATTTTCCCCGGAATAACATCCCGAACCTCGATCAACTGGTCGGATAAGGGTTTGTTTGAACCCGCAGTGCAGGCTTCGGGCACTGGAACACGGCGTGAGTATTCGATATACAATCTCGTCGAAATAGGCGTGATAATTCAGTTGCGCAGTTACGGCTTGCGGAATAATCCCATTTCCAATCATTTGAAGAAAATGGAAGAGGTAATGCGACCGTTGGATTATCTGGCCTTTGATTTCGGGATGATTGTCCGCCCGCGAAAGCCGGATATTGATTTTTTGGGCGGCCGCATTGGTGGCGAAGTATATGAGTCCATGGAGACCATACTCTTGCGGAAAGAATCATTTAATTCGATGCGGTTTGACAATATTTTTGGTGACCTGCCGGGGGCAGAAGGAGAAGGCAGGGCTTATTCAGCCTTAGCTGTAGATATTCAAGAAATTTATTATTATGTACGTGAGCGCCTTAATGGAATATGAATTTCCGTCCCGGACACAGGGGCGTGCCAATTTCCATCCCGGAAATAGAAGAGAGAGAGAATGTCCGGCGCGGACATAGGGGCAAAGAAGATATTTTTTTGGCCTTTTAAATGTAATACATTACATTTGAATCCTGTCAGGATTTTTGGATATTTGATCGAATCAGAAGGGGAATGCAGGGCTTATTTGGCCTTAAATACTGATATTCAAATACATTATAATTGAATATACGAATGGACACAGAAGCGTGTCAATTTCCATCGCGGAAATAAAAGCAGCAAAGGCATTTTTTTTATCATTATTAATATAATGCATTACATTATATTAAATTAAAGGAGGCTACATGAAACCCAGAAAAAATTTACAGCTAATTATGGCTCTTGCCGAGTCAGAAATGAAACAGAAAGATCTTGCCGAAAAGGCGGGAGTTTCGCGGGCAATTATTTCAATGGCCTTAAATGGCCGCTATGTCCCATCGCCCGAGCATATGCATCGGATTGCCTGTGCTCTTGATTCAACGGCCCAGGAACTGTTCGGAGAGGAAAAATAGGCCATACGCTGAAATTCAAACAGCAACCTTGCCTTTGGGTACTCAAAAATGAGCTTCGAAGAACTTGAAAGAGAACTGGGCGAGCCTCTGACCGTGAAAGAGGTCGCCCAGTTATTAAAACTGGACGAAAGGACCGTAAGGAAGTATTATGCCGACCTGGGTGGAGTGTGGGTTGCATCATGCCTCCGGTTCTTTACAAATGAAATAAGGAGAGTGTGTGATGCCCACAAAAACGAATCGAAGGGGGAAGCTGCGCTGGCGAGGCGTGGTGAAGCAGAACGGAAAGATTGCAGCGTCAAGGTGGTTCGGCAGCGGAAAAAAGGAATACCGCAAGGCTGTAGTATGGGAAGAGGAAACCAGGAAGTGGCTTCAGGAAGAGGCCCAGCAGAAGACCCCCACGGACTGCTTAAATTTATTGAAGTGGGGAAATAATTACCTGGATTTTTCCGAGCGGCGTTTTTCCGGGAAGACCTACAAGGAAAAGAAGAGGGCTGTTCAAAGGTTTTTGCTTTTCACTACAAAGGAAGGCCGGGGACTGGAAGAAATGAACGCGGCTTTAGCCATGAGGTTTTTACAAGCACAGTTTGACGAGCGGAGCGGGTACGCGGCTAACAAGGATCGGAAAAACCTGGCAGCAGCCTGGGAGTGGGGCAGGAAGTACCTTGACGGCTTTCCGAGGGAAAAAGTGAACCCTTTTACAGCGGTTGACAAATTCCCGGAAGAGCGCAAGCCCCGTTATGTTCCCCCGCTTGAAGACTTCGACGCGGTGCTTGCAAAGGCTGAAGGGCAAGACCATGTAATGTTGACGGCTTTTCTTCACCTGGCGGCAAGGCGCGGGGAGTTGTTCAAGTTAACCTGGCAGGACGTGGACTTTATAAATAAGCAAGTTTGCCTGTCCACCAGGAAGACACGGGGAAGCTCAGTTAAGCAAACATGGCTCCCCATGTCCACCGAGCTTAGAAAAGAACTGCTTTGGTGGTGGGAAAACCGGCCCTACAAGCGCGCAAGGCACGTTTTCACCATGCTGGAAGATAGCTGTTCCCCGCGGCATAATCCAGGGGGACCGTTTAAGACCCGGCAGCACTTTATGAAAACAATTTGCAAGCGGGCCAAGGTTCAGCCGTTCGGCTTCCATGCAATACGGCACTTGTCAGCAAGTTACCTTTACCGTATCGGAAAGCCCCTGAGTTTAATTCAAAGGATTTTAAGGCACGAAGCCCCCAGCACTACGGAACGGTATTTAAAAAGTCTGGGCTTTAACACGGAAGAATTACACGAAGCAGTGGAGGCGTTTTCAGAGAGGGGACCGGCTCAAGTGGTTGAGTTCCCAAACGAGAAAGCCCCCGGAGATGAGGCTCCGAGGGCTTGAAGAAGATATCCATAAGGGGATATCCAGCACCCATTAAATGAAAGGCGATTTCCATGAAACCCAGAAGAACCGGGCATGACCCCAACGGGACTCGAACCCGTGTTTCCGGCGTGAGAGGCCGGCGTCCTGGACCGCTAGACGATGGGGCCATGGGTGGCTGATGTGCTGGGTTAACCGGCGGGCTTGCCGGTTAAGTTTTGCAATATTAGGGGTGTTTGCGGTTTTTGTCAAATAGAATTTCATGCTGTGGGGTTTTGTTTAACACCCCGGCGAAAGCCTATTAGCAGGTAAATCAGCCAGCCTGCAAACGGGGTGATGGCAATGATCCACCAAAGGACTTTTTCGCCTTTGCCGGGAAAGGTTTTCAGGGATACATCCACCAGCGCCCACACGGTGAGCAGGAAAAACGGGATGCTGATGATCAGAAATGTGCCGATTGATGCCAGGTTCATGTTCATTCCTCGGGTTTTTTCGCAATTTCAGAAATAGTGTTGATATCTTCGGTGATCCGGGCCAGGGGTATTTGCCGGCGGGTTTTGCGGTCAAATGCGGCTGTGTGGGTGTAGCCGGCTTCTGTGAGCTGTGCCATGGCTGCATCAAAGTCCCGGCCCACCTGTTCGGGCCGGTGGGCATCAGAGCCTGTGCACACGGCAATGTTTTTTTCCCGGCATTTTGCAAGAATTCTTTTGTCCGGATAAATACGGGCGGTTCGATGGTGCAGGCCGCTGGTGTTGATCTCCACGGTTTTGCCCTGTGCGGCGATCTTGTTCAGGATTGGATCGAGTTTTTCGTAAAAATTTTCCCCGGGCAGGGCGCCGAATTTCCGGATTACGTCCAGGTGGCACACAATGTCGATAAACGGGCAGTCCGCCATTTGATCCAGCAGATCCAGGTATTGGTCAAAAAGCGCGTCCCGGGGTTGTTGGTCTATGTTCTGACCGGCCCGTGAGCTGACCAGGTTGCGGTTTTCAATAAAATGCACGGATCCGCCGATCATGTCAAAGTCAAAGCTTTCTGCTATTTCCTGTGCCTGTGCGGCCAGCTCCGGTGTGAAATCCACCTCCAGGCCCACCCGGACCCGGATCTGCCCGCTTACTGCTGCCTGCAGGCGGCGTGCGGCATAGTAATAAAGGGGAATGTCCATGGCGGTCATGGACAGGTGGCGGCCCTGCTCATGCAGGGTCAGGTGCTCCAGAAAGCCGATTTCCGAAAGTCCCCGGCCCGCGGCGCAGGCCACGTATTGGGCCATGTCCCCGCTGGCATGGTTGCAAAGCCGGGTGTGAACGTGATAATCCATCATGTGTGCTGCCGCCTAACCGGGTGAAAAGGTTTGATTTTGTCCGGGGTGCATATTATAGTCTCTCAAACCGGCGTCAATGGTTGTCATTGGTATATGTGCCATGACGGGCGCCAAACTGTCAATCTTATACGCTCAGGCGTTTTACGGCCAATCTGCGGAATATGAAAAAAAACAACCGGATCATTTACTGGTGTCAGGCATGCGGATACCAGAGCCCCAAGTGGATGGGCCGCTGCCCGGACTGCGGTCAGTGGGACAGCATGGTGGAGCAAAGTGCGCCTTCCGGGCCGGCCTCGGCCGCCCGAAAGGCCCTGGCCAGCAGGCCCGAGCCTGTGCTCATCGACGCAGTTGCCATGGAAGGCGAGGAGCGGATCCGCACCGGGGTGGATGAATTTGACCGGGTTTTGGGCGGCGGGATTATCGCCGGCAGCCTGGTGTTAATCGGCGGAGATCCCGGCATCGGAAAATCCACCCTTGTGCTGCAGGTACTCCAGCACCTGGCCCGGGAAAACCGCCGGGTGCTTTATGTCTCCGGCGAAGAATCCACCCGGCAGCTAAAGATGCGCAGCCGCCGCCTTGCCCCCCAGGCCCCGGGCATGTACGTGGTATCTGAAATTGATGTGGACGCTGTCATTGACATGGTCCATGACCAGAAGCCGGACGCCCTGGTCATTGATTCGATTCAGACCATGTTTTCAAAAGATGCCGCCTCTGCCCCGGGCAGTGTCACCCAGGTGCGCGAGGCCACCATGAAGCTGATGGTCATGGCCAAGCAGACCGGAATACCGGCGTTTTTAATCGGCCATGTCACCAAGGAGGGCGCCATTGCCGGCCCCCGGATCATGGAGCACATGGTGGACACGGTGCTGTATTTTGAAGGCGACCAGAATCACGTGTTTCGCATTCTGCGGGCGGTCAAGAACCGGTTTGGCTCCACCAATGAAATCGGCGTGTTTGAAATGAAGGAATCCGGCCTGGAGCAGGTGCCCAACCCGTCTGCGGTGTTTTTGTCCGAGCGGGCCAAAAACGCCCCGGGCTCTGTGGTGACCGCCTGCATGGAGGGCACCCGGCCCATTTTGGTGGAACTCCAGGCCCTGATCAGCGGGTCGGGCTACGGCACCCCCAGGCGCACGGTGCTGGGCCTGGATTACAACCGGGTATCGCTTCTGGTTGCGGTCATGGAGAAAAAACTGGGGTTGAACGTGGCCGGCCAGGATATTTTCATGAACGTGGCCGGCGGGGTGCGGGTCTCGGAGCCGGCCGTGGACCTGGGCATTATTTCAGCGGTGGCCTCCAGTTTTCTGGACCGGCCGGTTGCCGACGGCACGCTTTTGCTGGGTGAAGTGGGGCTCACCGGCGAGGTCCGGGGCATTTCCCATCTGCCGGCCCGGATTGCAGAGGTGGAAAAAATGGGTTTTACCCGCTGCATTGTGCCCAAAAACAGCCTCAAACAGGTCAAGGGCGCCGGGGGCATTGAACTGGTCGGCATTCGGCGGCTTTCTGAAATCATGGATATCCTTTTTTAAACACCAGGTGGTGATTGCCGCAAACCGGCTTGACCCGGCGGCTGATTTTCTATATGAAACGAAAAAAATCAAAAAGTTCCGGAAATGTTCGCGCACGGCCGGATTTTTATGCCCAAAGGGCCAAAAAAGAGCATTTTCCGGCCCGGTCGGTTTACAAGCTAAAAGAAATCCAGAAAAAGCACAATCTGATCCACCCCGGCCAGGTGGTGCTGGATCTGGGGTGTGCGCCGGGTTCCTGGCTTTTGTATGCCGCAGAGACTGCCGGGGACTCCGGCAGGGTTATCGGCGTGGATCTAAAGGCTGTGGACATGGATGTGCCGGCCAATGTGAGCGTGTTTCAGGCAGATATCAATGAAATGGCCCCGGAGGTCTGGCAAATCATTGACGAAGGCGTGGATGCAGTGTTAAGCGATATGGCGCCTTCCACTACCGGCCGCAAGGATGTGGATGCCGTGCGTTCCCATCAGTTGTGTGAAATGGCGCTCTATATTGCTGACAGGGCCCTGCGGCCGGGCGGGGCGTTTGTGTGCAAGATATTTCAGGGACCGGATTTCAAGGCGTTTTGCGACGCGGTCCGGGATCGGTTTGAGATGATGAAGATATTTAAACCGGCCAGCTGCCGCAAAGACAGCAGGGAAATCTACGTGATCGGCAAGGGCCGGAAACAGGAGGAAACACATGGCAGGACACAGTAAGTGGGCAAACATCAAGCATAAAAAAGGCGCCGAGGATGCCAAGCGGGGCAAGATCTTTACAAAGCTGGTCAAGGAAATCATCGTGGCCGCCCGCCTGGGCGGGGGAGATCCGGACGCCAACCCGCGGCTGCGCACTGTGCTGGAAAAGGCCAAGCAGAACAATCTGCCCAAGGACAATATTGACCGGGCCATCAAAAAAGGCACCGGCGAGCTTGAAGGGGTCAATTACGAGGAAACCGTCTACGAGGGCTACGGCCCCGGCGGTGCGGCCGTGTACGTGGAGTCTTTGTCTGACAACAAAAACCGCACCGTGGCTGATGTGCGCCATGTTTTCAGCAAGCACGGCGGCAACTTAGGGGAAAACGGGTGCGTGTCCTGGATGTTTGACAAAAAGGGCTGGATCCCGGTCAACAAAAGCGATGCGGAAGAAGATGCCCTCATGGAGGCGGCCCTGGAGGCCGGGGCCGAGGATATCCGGGACGAGGACGGGGTCTTTGAGGTCATCACCCCGCCGGATGCGTTCGAGGATGTCAAGGCCGCCCTTAATGCCGCCCAAATCCCTTTTGGTGATGAGGCCGAGGTCACCATGCTGCCCCAGACCACGGTAAGCCTTGCGGGCACGGATGCGGAAAAAATGCTCAAGCTCATGACCGCCCTGGATGACAACGATGATGTGCAGCGGGTGCACACCAATGCCGATATTCCCGAAGAGGTGATTGCCGCTGCGGGATAACGGCTGCGGGCCGTCCCCTTATGATTTAGCTGCCGGGCCCGGGTGCGCCCGCCTGGATCCATTGTTCAATGGCATTGATGTCGCTGCCGGACAAGGCGGGTCCTGACAGGGGCATCCGGGGGCCTTTGATCCCTTTAACCCGTTTGATCAGTTCGCTTTCCCCGGGTTTGCCGGCAATGACCATCATGCCGTTTTGACTGCCTTCCATGATATTTGTGTATGTTTGCAGATTCAGGCTTTTCGGGGGGTTGGTGCCTGTATGGCAGTTGGTGCAATGGGTCTGCAGAATTTTTTCCACAACAGCAAAATCCGGGCTTTGACCCGGAGACCGGGTTTCTGTCATCCCTGCCTGCCCATCGGCGCCCGGGCTGGTTTTGTCACCATAGACCAGCTCGCCGCCAAAATACCCAAGCCCCACCACAGTGGCAGCGGCCAGCAAATAGACCAGCAATAGTGAACCAGGTCGCTTGGTGCGCCCGGCATTGAGAAAAATGGACAACAGGAGCAGAAGCACCAGAATACCGGCCAGAAGGATCTTCATTTTGATCGGGAAGATCCAGCTGCCGCCGTAGTAATGGAACCAGTCCATCACGCCCAATACCACGGTGGGGAAAACAGCGATAAAAGCCAGGGTGCAGCAATGCCGGGCGGTTTGGGCATATTTGCCGGAGGAGCCCGGAAGCCCGATCACCCCGAAGACCAGGGCGCCGAGCACAAGGCCCACAGTCAGGTGGGTAACCGCCGGATGCAGGGGATGGGTATATCCCAGGTCTGACAAAAACCGATAAATGGCATCAAAGTTCATATGTTTCTCCATGGGCTGTCATGATGGCATCTCAATTTTTCCTGTCCCGTGCCGGCCGGTCACTGTTGTGATTTCATTATGATATCGCCGTAATAGGTGACCGCGGATTCACCGGTGTCGTCCGAGTCGGTCATGATCGCAATCCCCTGGATCATGGGCGGCTCCTGTCCGAATGCCGCCCTGTAATCGGTCAGAATGTTTCTGGATTCCGATACCCAGGTGTTTGTATTTTCCCGCCCGCTTTGCAGGACGATCATCTGCGCCCTGTCTGTATAGGCATTGGGCACGACCCGGCCTTTGGCTGCCGTGCTGGCCCATATGTAGTTGATGGCCCCTGCCGGCGGATATTCACCGTAGATTTTTTCAATAATGTTGAATTTCGCCCGCTCGAAAAACCCCGCCTTTTCCGGGTCATATTCAAAAGCAATATAGAGGCGCGCCGGATAATCATCCCCGGATTTCCGGGTGACATCGCCGTTTTCGTAAATGCCGGTGGCCTTCCAGCGCCATTGGATAACCGGGTATTGACGCGGGTCGATGCGCATTTTGCGGATCAGGCCGGATGCGGATGAATCGCTTTTGGCTTTGATCACCGTGGTTTTGTTGTCGCGGACCAGGCGGTACCGGGTATGGCGGTCAATGTTTTCAAAGGTCAGCGGCTCCCAGCCGGCAGGAATCTCGCGGTCCGTGCCGGCTGCGGAGAATTTTCCGATGTAAAGGATTTCGCTGTTTTCACCACCGGTCTCGCACGTGCCTGCACCTGCGGTGAAAACAGCGGCCAGCATAACCAGGACAATTATCGCGATGCGTCTGGACCGCATGCGTTTTCTCCCTGTTTTTGTTCCTTTATTTACTTGGGTTCCACAACAACATAGTCGCCGCCGCCCATGGCTTTATGGCAGGAGATGCAGCTGTCCACCTTTCCGGAGGCTGCCGCACTGCCGTCAGGGCCGTATTTGGCCCAGAACCAGTCGCCGCCGTCAGGATTGTAACCGTCCACTTTGTACATGGGCGTGATGGCCATGAGTGTTTTTTCGTCCTTGCCGTAATTTTCCTTCACCAAAATGGCCCCGTCCGGCATGGGTTGGCCGTCTTTGGCGGCTTTATAGGCGATGTCGTTGGCATACAGCTTCAGATGCGCGCCATGGGGGCTCTGGCCCGGGTACATGCCATCAAAGCCGGGAAAAAATTCCCATTGGGTATAGTCGGTTTCGGTGATGTAGTCCCAGAACGCAGCGGCTTCGGGCTCGGGCATTGCATCCCCGGAGTGTGCGGTGGGCTGCAGCACGGCTATTGCGAACGCGGATACAATCAAAACAATGAAAATCTGGACTGTTTTTTTCATGATGGACCTCCTTTGATGCGGTTTGGGCCGGATTGTACCAGCCTTGGCCTGCGTTTTGCGTCTGGCGCAGGGGTTTTGCGCATATGGGGCAGGTTTTTGGGCAGTTGGTGAAGCCTGCTTTCACCATAACGTTATTGTAGACATTCAATATAGACATGGACCCGTAAGTGTGCCAAAAATTATTTCAGGCTTTTGCAATTTCATCACAAAGGCCGCTGTCATCTGCAATAAAAAAGCCGGAAGCGCTGCAGCGCCTCCGGCTTTTTTGCATATGCTGACGATCATCGGGCTCAATCAGCCGGTTTCGGCCAGGGGTTCATCATCCATGGTGTCCGGATGCACCTGTTTTTCCACGTGAAAGGTGATTTCATCACCGGTTGCATCAGCCACGATCCGGTCGCCTTCGGATATGCCGCCTTCCAGGATTTTCAGGGAAAGCGGGTTTTCCACCAGGTGCTGGATGGTGCGCTTCAGGGGCCGGGCCCCGTAGACCGGGTCAAAGCCCCGCCGGGCCAGCAGGTCCCTGGCCGCGTCCGTGATTTCGATTTCCATGCGCCTGTCTGCCAGCCGTTTCTGCAGGTAGGTGAACTGGATGTCCACGATTGACCGCAGCTGCTCGGCGCTGAGGCTGTGGAAGGTGATCACCTCGTCGATCCGGTTTAAAAATTCCGGTTTAAACGTTGCCCGCAGGGACTGTAGCACGCGTTCTTCCATCTGCTCCCGGTTGTCTCCGGAAAACTCCTGGATCTGCTGGCTGCCCACGTTGGAGGTCATGATGATAATGGTGTTTCTGAAATCCACGGTTTTTCCCTGACCGTCGGTGAGCCGGCCATCGTCTAAGATCTGGAGCAGCACGTTGAACACGTCTGCATGGGCCTTTTCAATTTCGTCAAACAGGATTACCGAATAGGGCCTCCGTCGGACCGCCTCGGTGAGGTATCCGCCTTCCTCGTAGCCCACGTATCCCGGGGGCGCCCCGATCATGCGCGCCACTGCGTGTTTTTCCATGTACTCGGACATGTCTATGCGCACCACTGCCTGCTCGTCATCATAGAGAAACTCGGCCAGGGCCTTGGCCAGCTCGGTTTTGCCAACGCCCGTGGGGCCCATGAAGATAAACGAGCCAATGGGCCGGTTGGGGTCCTGAAGACCCGAGCGGGAACGGCGCACAGCGTTGGACACGGCCGTTACCGCCTGGTCCTGGCCCACCACCCGGCTGGCAATGCGCTTTTCCATGGCAATGAGCTTTTCGCGTTCGGTTTCCAGCATCTTGGATACGGGAATGCCGGTCCATTTGGAGACAATATAGGCAATGTCTTCGGAATCGACTTCCTCGCGCAGCATGCGCCGGGTCTTCTGCAGTTCCACCAGGTTTGCGTTGGCCTCCTCGATTTCCTTCTGGATCTCGTTTCTCCGGCCGTAGCGGAGCTGGGCCACTTTTTCCAGGTTTCCCTGGCGCTGGGCCTGCTGCTCTTCGGTGCCGATGCGGTCCAGTTCGGTTTTTAAGTCCCGCAGGCGCTGGATCGCCTGTTTTTCATTCTGCCAGTGGGCGTTCATCCGGTTGTATTCTTCCTTGAGCCCCTCCAGGGTCTTTTCAATCTTTCCCAGCCGGTCCCGGCTGGCGTTGTCACTTTCCTTTTTCAGGGCTTCGCGCTCGATTTCCAGCTGGGTGATGCGCCGCTGGATCTCATCGATCTCTGTTGGCTTGGAGTCGATTTCAATGCGAAGTCGTGAGGCGCTTTCATCGATTAAGTCAATGGCTTTGTCCGGCAGAAACCGGTCGGTGATGTAGCGGTCCGACAGGGTGGCTGCGGCCACGATGGCCGAATCCTTGATCTTGACCCCGTGGTGCACCTCGTATTTCTGCTTCAGGCCTCGCAGAATGGAAATGGTGTCCTCCACGCCGGGCTCTGCGGTAAATACCGGCTGAAACCGCCGCTCCAGGGCCGCATCCTTTTCAATGTGCTTGCGGTACTCGCTGATGGTGGTCGCACCCACGCACCGCAGCGATCCCCGGGCCAGGGCGGGCTTTAACATGTTGGAGGCGTCCATGGCGCCTTCGGCCGCGCCCGCGCCCACCAGTGTGTGGAGCTCGTCAATAAACAGGATGATCTGGCCCTCGGATTTTTCCACTTCCTTTAACAGGGCCTTTAGCCGGTCTTCGAATTCGCCCCGGTATTTGGCCCCGGCGATCAGCGATCCCATGTCCAGGGCGATCAGCCGCCGGTCCTTTAATGTCTCAGACACGTCGCCTTCCACGATGCGCTGGGCCAGGCCCTCCACAATGGCGGTTTTGCCAACGCCCGGCTCGCCGATTAACACCGGGTTGTTTTTGGTGCGCCGGGAAAGGACCTGGGCAATGCGCCGGATCTCCTCGTCGCGGCCGATGACCGGGTCAAGTTTGCCCAGCCGCGCCTGCTCTGTGAGATCCCGGCTGTATTTTTCCAGGGCCTGGTATTTGTCCTCGGGGTTCTGGTCATTGATGGTCTGGTTGCCCCGGATTTCCATGAGCACGTTTAGGATATCGTCGCGCTTCAGGCCGTGGCGCTCAAAAATTTGGGCAACATGGCCTTTCTTGCTGTCTGCAAGGGCCAGGAAAATGTGTTCCACGCTCACGTACTGATCTTTCATGTTCGAGGCGATGGAAAAGGCCGATTCCAGGATTTTTTTGGTTTCCCCGGAAATATAGACCTCTGCTGCGCCCTCCACTGCAGGCAGTTTTTTCATTGCCTCCTGCACTTCCTTGTGCACTTCAGAGGGGCTGGCGCCGATTTTTCTGAGCACGGATACCACAATTCCCTGGGAATCCTCGAGCATCCCGGCCAGCAGGTGCACCGGTTCAATCTGCTGGTGGCGGTTCTCCGCGGCCAGGGACTGGGCCTGCTGGATGAGCTCCTGGGATTTTATGGTGAATTTGTCAAACCTCATGATAAGGCCTCCTTTTATCACAGATATGCGAATGAAACAGATCATGCGCAATTTTTAATTGTTTTGTTTCTATCCGGAATTATTCAAAAATAAAATAAACACAGATGGAGTGATGTCAATGGAGGCCATTGTGTCAGCCGGCGGGGTTTTTAATTGACCCGGGCAAAGGGCGTTATTATTTTAAGATAAGGGACACAAACGGGCCGGAATAAATCGGAGCGCGGGCCTTTGGTCCGGACCGGCTCAAATCCCAGACAAGGGAGAGGCCATGAGCAGGCAAGCATCCTTTACCAAGCATGAACGCAAAGTCCTTCCTGAATTCCGCAAAAAAATCAACAACGCCGAGTCAACAGAAGATGTGAAGAAATTTTTCACTTACACGGTCGGATCCCTGTTTTCGGATATTTTTGCGGAAAACGTGGCTGTGGAGCAGGGCGATATCCGCCTTATGCCGGATATGAACCCGCCGTATCAGCTCAGCGACCGGCTGATGGGAATGCCCCAGTTTGTGCAGATGTGGCAGGACTCGGACCTGGCCAACGTGCTGGGGCGGCTGGCAGAGGCTGCGGCCAATCGCTACCGCCGCCTGGACAAGCATCCGGAAAAAACCGATTCCAAGATCCAGCGCAGATACGAAAACCGTTGACCGGGCTAAAAATCCCGGGGTTTGCAGACGATTTCCCGGATTTTGAGGTCAAAAAAGCCGGTCTGGTGCGCGGGTTTGATGACCAGGGCCGTGTCCGCCCCCCGGGAGGTGCCGCCCACGGAAATGATATCGCTGCCTGACAGGGCGCCGCCGTCTGCGGCCATCACCGCGATTTCAACGCACACCTTTGTGCCCTGGCCGAAGAGTTTCAGGGTGTCGGCCATGAGCAGGGCGGGATAGACGCCGCCGTGCTTTTTGGCCACGGACCGCTCCACCCCGGAAAGGGCATGGGTGGCCTCGACGACCCGCACCCCTTCTTTTTCCAGGTCCTTTCGGACGTCATCTTTCATGCTTTTTTCAAAGGGCTGGCGGAAGCCGCAGTGGTAGGTGACTGCCGTGATTTGAAATCCGGTGCACATCTCCAGGGCTTTGTAGGCGGTATCCCCGGTGGTCGATGCCACCACCAGTTCTTCAATTCCCAGTTCCCGGCCCCGCTGGCAGGCCAGTTCCAGGGTTTGGGCGGTGTTCTGCTTTCCGGGAGAATCAAACCAGGCAAACATTTTGTCCGTGCTCATCTCTTTTTATCCTGTTTTGGGTGGTTTCAAGGCGCGTCACATTATCATTGCCGGTTGATTGAGTATATTGTATCATGGAATCCACAGTCAAGACCGGCCGGAAAGATTCACTGCTGCAAGGGGACCGAAATGATCATTGATGTGCATACCCATCTGTTTCCCGGGGTGATCCGCAACAACCGGGACAATTATTTTCTCGATGAGCCGGCTTTTGCCCTGCTTTATCGCAGCCCCAAGGCCCGAATGATCGGTGCCGAAGACATGCTCCGCTCCATGGATGAGCACGGAGTCGATATTTCCGTTGTTTTCGGTTTTCCATGGTTTAATCCAGAGACCTGCCGGCACCACAATGACTATATTATCGAGTCAGCCCGGAGGTGGCCGGACCTGCTCAAGGGTTTCTGCTGTGTCAATCCCTATGCCGAAGGTGCGGAAAAGGAAGTGGAGCGCTGCCTTGCAGCCGGTCTGTCCGGGGTCGGGGAACTGGCCTTTTACCAGGCCGGGGGCATCACAGAGGATACAATCGCGCGCCTGGCCCCGATCATGGAACAGTGCCGGGAAAAAAATCTGCCCGTGTTGATTCATACCAATGAGCCCGTGGGCCACCAGTATCCCGGAAAAAGTGATAACACCCTGGCCCAGATTTATGCCCTGGTTAAGGCCTACCCGGACAACATCATCATCCTGGGGCACTGGGGCGGAGGGATATTTTTCTATAACCTGCTGAAAAAAGAAGTCAGTGACGTGCTGGCCAATGTTTATTTTGACACCGCGGCATCGCCGTTTCTCTATGACACCCGAATTTACGGGCAGGCCGCAGAACTGGCGGGCGCAGACAGGATCCTGTTTGGCACCGATTATCCCCTGATCCCGCCGGATCGTTATTTCCGGGAAATGGAGTCAGCGGCCATCAGCGCCCGGCTCCGTGACCAAATACTGGGCGAAAACGCCGCCCGGATTTTATCTGTTTGAAAATGAAGCCAATTTACCGTCAGCTCCAGCAGCAGGCCGTGGGCATAGCCGCCCGTTATCCGTCGCCGGATTTTTATTCCGACTTTTCCGGGCAGGTGCGCTGCTCCCGGGGCTTTTTCGGGCAGGATCCCGTGGTGGCGGATTTGTGGGCCTTTGTTGCCGAAAACATAGAAAACGATTTCGGCCACGGGCTGATCCATGTGCGGGAGGTGGCCCTGGATGCCGGGGCCCTGGTGCTTATCGAGGCGCCGCAGATCTGCAGGGATGCAGAAAGCCGTGATCACCGGCTGCGCCTGGCCCAGGCTGCCGGACTTTTGCATGATATCTGCCGAAAGGAGAAAAATCATGCGGCTGCAGGAGCCGCCTGCGCCAGGCGGGTGCTGGCCGATTACCCGTTTTCCGGTCCTGATATTGATGCCATCTGCCTGGCCATTGCCAACCACGAGGCATTCGGCGAAAATCAAAGAGGCGGCAGTTTCGTGGCCCAACTGCTGTCAGACTGTTTATACGATGCAGACAAGTTCCGATGGGGACCGGAGAATTTCACCCGGACGGTTTGGAAAATGCTGGCCTACCGGGATGTGCCCGTGGACCGGTTTTTGACCCATTATCCCCAGGGGATGGCGTTTCTGAAAAAAATCCGCAATACTTTCCGCACGAATACGGGGCGGCACTATGGCCCGCAGTTTATCGATCTGGGAATTGCCATCGGAGATGAGCTCTACGAGGTCCTCTGCGCCCGGGCAAAAGGGCTTTGATTCCCCTTTTCGGCAATCCCTGCAGCCGCCGGTCATGCGCCGGCACGGGCCTCATGGTTGTTTTTCCTGTGCTTGGCCGCCACAATGGGGGTGTTTAAGATCAGCGCAGACGATCCCTCGCAGCGCTGGATATCGAGGCTCAGCGACTCCCGGTCGATTTCAAAATAGCGCGATATCACTTCCACCAGGTCTTTTTGCAGGTCTTCGAGCATGTCGTCCTTGACTTCGAGCTTATCGTAGACCAGGGCAAACTGGAGGCGCTTTTTGGCCACGCTTCTGCTGTTGTCCGGCTTGTTTAACAGCTTTCTGATCAGGGCGTTAAAGGACATGAGTATTATTCCTGTTTTTTCCGGCCGAGTTTTTTACCGATTTTTTTCCAGAAAGAGTCATGGGCCATGGGATCTTCAACCGGAAGGTCCGGATGACCGTCAAGCCTCATGGCAATGCGGTTAAAGGCTTTTCCCGCCTTGGAATCCTTCTGCTGCACAATGGGATTGCCCGTATTCGAGGATACCACAACCGCATCATCCATTTCCACCAGCCCGACCAGGTCAATGGAAAGCACGTCCACAACGTCCACGTGGCTGAGCATGTCGCCTTTTTCCACGAGTTTGGGCACGATCCGGTTGACAATGAGCTTGGGCGTGATGGAGTGGGCATAGAGCAGGCCGATGACCCGGTCTGCGTCGCGCACTGACGATACCTCCGGGGTGCAGACCACCAGTGCCTCGTCTGCGGCCTCGATGGCGTTTTTAAAGCCCTGTTCAATGCCGGCCGGACAATCCAGCAGGGCAAAGTCGTATTCCCTGCGCAGCTTGTTGCACAGCCAGACCATGTTTTCCGGCTTGATGATGCTTTTGTCATCGCTCTGGGACGCGGGGATCAAAAACAGGTTATCAATTTTGCGGTCCTTGATGGCCGCTTGTTTGAGCTTGCACTTTTTCTGGACCACGTCCACCACATTGAATACGATCCGGTTTTCCAGGCCCATGACCACATCCAGGTTGCGCAGGCCGATGTCCATATCGACCACGGCCACGCGCTTGCCCTGAATGGCCAGGGCCGCGCCGATGGAAGCGGTCACGGTTGTTTTGCCAACGCCGCCTTTTCCGGACGTGACAACAATGACTTTTCCGTCCACGTTTCACCTCATTGCAAGGGGTTTGTTACGGGTTGCTGCTGTCAAAACCCGTTTTATCGGATTTCCGGCCATGCCAGACGCTTGAAAATATTGTCCTTTAAATAGTCGGCCATCACGATCTGGTTGTCTTTCAGGGATGCAAATTCCGGTTTTTTCCCGGAAGATGAGGATGCGCCGGCGGCCACGTAGCCGGCGATCTGAATCTGGGTGGGCCGCAGGTCCAGGCCCAGAACAATGGCGTTTTCATTGGCGGGCTGGCCCGCAGCCGCGGTTCCCAGCAGGCTGCCGAGAATAATGATATCGCCGCCGGCAATGGCTTCTGCGCCCGGGTTGAGATCCCCGAGAATGACCAGGTGTTTTCGGGCCTCCACCTTCTGTCCGGAGCGGACCCGGCCGGCGATTACCAGGGTGTCATCCGAGTGATGCAGCCAGGCATTTTGAGCGTTGTTTCCGGTCTCCGCAGCTTTTTGCCCGTCAGCGGCCGGTGTTATTCTGGCCTTGGGCGGCCCGGAAACCCGGCCCACCTGGAAGCGCTGCTGCAGAAAGGCTCTCAGGTCCTCAATAAGGGCGTCATCTGCCTGGCTTTCGCCCGGGTCCAATACCACCCGGGCATTGACGGCCAGGTGCCGGAGCCGTTCAAAAGGTTTGCAAAGTTCCTGCTTCAGGGTTTCGGCCGGCAGGGACGCATCCATGGTAATCCATAGGCTGTCGCCCACGCCTTTGAGTTTCACGGGCGGTTGCGGAATTGTCATATAAAGGCCTGCCGACAGGTTGGGGTTGACATTTGCATGGGGTTCAGACCGCCTATCATGTATAGAAGCATTTAAAATCGTGGCACATCTTGTATATATAAACCAAAATCCCTTGTCAAGCCCAAAAAGCCGGGCCTGCCGTCAAAAAAAGCCGGCAGACCCGATTCGGGCCTGCCGGCTTTTTTTAAAGATTTGAAACGCTTAGTTTCGGTAAAGCCTATCCGCCAAAAGAGGCGTCGGGCATTTCCACAGCCGCGCCGTTGACATCGGCAATGGCATCGAGTTTGCCCATGGTGGCCGGCAGAATATTGGTGGCGAAAAATTCCGCGGTTTTCAGGCTGCCCACGTAAAAGGCGGCATCCTTGTTTTTGGCGGCCTTTTCCATGAATTTTTCCATATCTGCTGCGCCGGCGAGCTTTTCGAGCTTGCGGGCGGCCAGCACAGCCCGCCACAGATGCATCCAGGCAAAGGTCACATCGCCGGTGACATCCAGGAAAGGATGGGCATAAGCATAAGCGTTTAAGATATTATCCGACACCGATGCTTTTGCCAGGGAAACCGCCACCTCGCTTAAGCGGTTGACCGCGTTTTTCACACGCCGGGTCACATCGCCCAGCACGCTGATCTTTCCGGCTTCGGCAATGGTTTTCTCCATTTCCCCCAGGTAATCCATAAAGGGCTGGCCCTTTTTCATGCCCAGCTTGCGGCCCAGCAGGTCCATGGCCTGGATGCCGTTGGTGCCCTCGTAGATCTGGAATATCCGGCAGTCGCGCATGAGCTGCTCCATGGGATATTCCTGGATGTAGCCGTATCCGCCGTAGACCTGGATGCCGTGGCTGGTGACCTCAAGGGCCCGGTCCGTGATGTATCCCTTGATAATCGGCGTTAAAATGGCGGTGCGGTCGGCGTATTTCTCCTTTTCCGCGTCACTTTCGGCCAGGCCCTCCAGGTCATGGGTGAGGCCGCCGTAATAGATCAGGCTGCGCATGCCCTCAACATAGGCCTTCATGGTCAGCAGCTGCCGGCGCACGTCCGGGTGCTGGATAATGGGCACAGACGGGGCATCAGCCGCCTTGCCCGCAGTCAGGTGTTTTCCCTGGATGCGTTGTCTGGCGTAATTCACCGCATAGAGGTAAGAGGCCGTGGCCGTGGCAAAACCCTGCAGGCCCACGAGCTGGCGCGCTTCGTTCATCATCAGAAACATCGCCCGCATGCCCTTGTTTTCCTCGCCCAGCAGGGTGCCCACGCAGTTGCCCTTGCCGCCCAGGGTCAGAGTGCAGGTGGCATTTCCGTGCAGGCCCATTTTTTCCTCAATGCCGGTACACACCACGTCGTTGAACTCGCCCAGGCTGCCGTCGTCGTTGACCCGGTACTTGGGCACCAGAAACAGGGAGATGCCCCGGGTGCCGGCGGGCGCGCCCTCGATGCGGGCCAGAACCGGGTGGGCGATGTTTTCCACCATGTTCTGCTCGCCGCCGGAGATGAAAATCTTGGTGCCGGAAATGCTGTATGTGCCATCACCGTTGGGTGTGGCCGTTGTCTGCAGAGCGCCCACGTCAGAGCCGGCCTCGGCTTCGGTCAAAAGCATGGTGCCGGACCATTTGCCGGAGTAAATTTTGGGCAGGTAGGCATTTTTCTGGGCTTCGGTGCCGAAGGTCTTGATCAGGTTGGCCGCGCCGTGGGACAGGCCGTGATAGAGCATGAATGCGGGATTGGCGCCGATAAAGTATTCCTCTGCCGCCAGGGACAAGGTTTTGGGCATTCCCTGGCCGCCGTAGTCCGGCTCATCGATCATGCCCAGCCATTCGCCTTCGTTGTATAAGGCGTTTACCTGGTGAAAGGATTCAGGGACCTTGACCGTGCCGTCTTTTTCAAGACTGCAGCCCACCTCATCGCTTTCCTTCTGGGTGGGCAAAATGGCCTTGACAGCCAGGTTCCTGGCCTCGGTGACCACCATGTCCACTGTTTTTTTGTTGAATTCGGCGAATTTTTCGTTTTTGGCCAGTTCGGTCACCTGCATCTGCTCGTGCAGGACAAAGTCCACGTCTCTGCGATCCGCGATCAATTGTGCCATGATGTTGTCTTCTCCTTGTGCGTTGCCTGATTGATATCGGGTATGAACCCCCCGGAAAGCCCTCAAAGTTGATCCATATCCATAAATGAATCCATACCTAAAGTCAAGTTCGGAGGATTGAACCGGGTTTCAGGGCCGGGATTGCGGTGGGCGGGTCGGGTGGGTTGACCCGGTCCGAAACATGATTATTTTTTTATTAAAATGTTCACATCCTTTTTTATATCATCGGTTTACACCAAAGACGGGGAGATCGCCGCGGCCACATCAACCGAGCGCCTCGCGCTGACTGCGGGCAAATACGTGGGAAAGGATGATCCGGTCTATATTACCCGCTGCCAGGGCGATTTTCCGGCCGTGGGCGAACTGCTCGAACCCTTTACCCGTGCCCAGCTTGTGGAGGGCTGGATGCGCGGCTCCCACACGGGCCCGCTGATGCCTGTTGCCGTAAAAGACGCCAATCCCTCCCGGTTTGACGGCCCGCCCCGGGTAACGGCCCTGGGTTTTCAGATTGCCAACGGCCAGCTCATCGGGCCCAGGGACATGTTTGATGATCCGAGTTTTGACGTTGCCCGGCAGGAATGCAACCGGCTGGCCGACCACATGCGGCGGCACGGTCCGTTTGAGCCCCACAGGCTGCCCATGGAGGAAATGGAATACACCACCATGCCCCAGGTCATGGAACGACTTGAAAGCCGGTGGGAGAAACTGGAATAGGAAGCGGTTACGACGGCTTGACAGCCATGACCACGCAGTCCATGGACTTGCCCTCGCGCACCAGGGCAACATCTGTAAATCCGGCCTGCTCCAGGTCGCTTTTGACCTCTGAGAAGGTGTAGGTGTCACCTCCCCGGGTGTTGACCAGCATGTTGATGGCAAACATGGCCCCGCCCGGGGGATTGGTTCTGTTTTCGTCCATGATGTGATCCCGTATCAGGATTGCCCCGCCGGGTTCAAGGGCTTGGTGGATGCGGGTGTAGAGCGAGCGGTTCTGCTCGGGGCTGTTTTGGTGAATAATGGCCGACAGCAGGGCCAGGTCGCAGCCGGCCGGCATCTCATCGGTGTTGTAATCGCCCGCCCGCAGCTCCACCCGGTCGGCCATTTGATTTTCCGCCATTCTGGACTCTGCCATGGGAAGCACCCTGGGCAGGTCAAACACGATGGCCGAAAGCCCGGGGGCCTTGTTTAAAAACGCAATGGTATAGGTGCCCGAGGCCCCGCCGATGTCCAGCAGCTTTTTATAACCACTGAGATCCAGGTCTGCGGCAATATCTGCGGCCATCTGCCGGCCTGCCACGTGCATGGCCCCGATAAAGGCTTCCAGGGTCTGGTCGTCTTTTTCGGTCATGGGCACCAGGTCGGGTTTTTCGCCTTTTTCAACCACTTCGGTGAGATGCGACCAGGAATCCCACACCTCGGCCATGTGCAGGACCATGGGACGGACGGTTTCCGGATGATTGGCGCTGAGCAGCGTGGATTGTCCGGTGTTGTGATAGATTCCGTCTTTTTTGTCCAGAATCTCTGCGGCCACCAGGGCGTCAAGAAGCCGGGTCAGGGCCCGGGGGTCCACGCCCAGCTGCAGAAACAGGCTGTTTGCGGAATCCGGCTGTTTTTCCAAAAGGGTGAAAATATCAAGCTGGGCTGCGGTCAAAATAATCCGGCTTGTCATAAACTGCCGGGTGCGTTCGAGAATGGCATCTGGCGGGTGCACGGTTCGGCTCCTTTTTGACATGAAATGGGGGTTTTGGTTGTTTGTCCATTTTTGTATCATGGCCGCGCAAAAGCGGCCATGATTTCAGAGTCTAATGGCTGCAGCCCGGGCCTTCAAGGAAAAAATCAGCCGCTGCCTTTGTCCTGCGGGGTTTTTGGCCGGGGAAAATTCCTTGCCCGGCCGGCGTGAAACTAGTATGGGAAAGGTACGCAAAACCCTTTTTGGACATCACACAACATCGGGGACACTGTGAAACAGATCGGATTGTTCGTCAAGCAGGATTCAGCAGCCCAGAAAACAGCCGACGCCTTTGAGAAATGGCTGGAGGAAAAAGGCCTGGCGGTCATACGCCAGAATGCCTTTCAGCCGCAGTTGGGTCTTCAGACAGATCGGGAGACCGGGGTGGATCCGGAAACCATGCTCTGCGTGTTTGTGCTGGGCGGAGACGGCACGTTTTTGAGCGCATCGCGCTGGATCGGGGAGGCCAGTATTCCCATGATCGGCGTGAAGTTCGGTGATATCGGCTTTCTTGCCGAAATCGCCGAGGACTCCCTTTTTACCGCGGCTCAGACTGTGCTGGACCGGGATTTTGAGGTTGAATCCCGGTCCCGGCTCAAGGTGCGCATTTTCCGGCAGGGCAGGTTATGCGTGGAGGAAACGGTTTTAAACGACGTGGTGATCAACAAGGGGGCTCTGGCAAGGCTGGCCAACATTGAAACCTGCATTGATGATCATTACCTGACCACCTATCGCAGCGACGGGCTCATTGTCTCCACCCCCACGGGTTCAACCGCCTATTGCCTGGCAGCGGGCGGGCCCGTGGTGCACCCGGCCGTGGAGGGCATTCTTGTGACACCCATCTGTCCCTTTACCCTGACCAACCGGGTGCTGATCGTGCCGGCCATGTCCAGGATCCAGATCCGTCTCGGGGAGAAGGCCGCAGACATTGTTGCCACATTCGACGGCCAGCAGGGCCTGGAAATTGCGCCCACCGACACCATTCTCATTGAAAAAAGCCCCTCTCCCCTAAAGCTGATAAAGCTTCCGGGCCACAACTATTTTGATATCCTGAAGGCCAAGCTTCGGTGGAGCGGCGGCCGGATTTAGACATGATACGGACATTTTATGCTCAATGCAGATGACAGAGAGTTTTTTCAAAAAATTGCCAGGGCCGGTTTGGTCAATCCATTTTCCGATGAGCACACGGACCTGGAACTGGCGTTAAGCGGGCTTTCCCCGGAGGCCTCCCGGTCCGAGCGCACAGAGAAAATCGCCCATGAATTAAACACCCGCATTGCCGGTCTGCAGGAGGCGTCTGCAGCCACATTGGACGCTTACAAGGGCGAAGAACGGGATCTGATGCAGAAGGTGTTTTTGTTTGAGCTGTTTTACCGGTTCAAGGATCATTATGACGAACTGATCAAAAGCCAGTTTACCGCCGGCGATACCCCGGTAAAAATCCCGTTTTACCATGACGTGCACCAGGCAATGGCTTCCCGGGGCTTTGGCGAGGAGGCCTTCCGGCATTATTTCTCCCTGGCCTACCAGCTCAGGCGGGCCTTTTATTTCATCGACCGGAACCTGGCGGGCATCAGCCCGAGCATGCGCGAGTTGCGGGCCAATCTCTGGAAAAACATCTTCACCCACAACATTGAGCTCTATGATCGCTATCTGCGCGACCGGATGGAGGATTTCTCCACCCTGCTGCTCGGAGAGACCGGCACGGGAAAGGGCACTGCGGCCGCTGCCATCGGCCGCTCCGGTTTTATCCCTTTAAACAAGCGGTGGCGAAGCTTTGTGGAAAGCTTTACCCGCTCCTTTGTGTCATTAAATCTTTCCCAGTTTCCCGAAACCCTTATCGAATCGGCCCTGTTCGGGCATAAAAAAGGCGCCTTTACCGGTGCCATTGACGATTATGACGGCGTGTTTGCCTCCTGCAGCCCGCATGGGGCCATTTTGCTCGATGAAATCGGCGAGGTGCCCAGACCCGTGCAAATAAAGCTTTTGCAGGTGCTCCAGGAGCGCGTTTTTACGCCCGTGGGTTCCCAGAAGCACGGCCGGTTCGAGGGCCGGGTCATTGCGGCCACCAACCGGTCCATAGAGGAAATCCGGGGCAAAAAGGTTTTCAGGGACGATTTTTACTACCGGCTCTGCTCGGACATGATTACCGTGCCGCCCCTGCGTCAGAGAATCCAGGAAGATCCCAGGGAGCTCGACATTTTGCTGAGCCTCACCGTGGAGCGACTGGTGGGCAAACCCTCTCCCGAGCTGACCGGGATGGTGCGCGCGGCCATTGATGACCAGCTCGGAGCCGATTATCCATGGCCCGGCAATGTCCGGGAAGTGGAGCAGTGCGTGCGCCGGGTGCTGTTAAAGGGCTCCTATTCCGGCCACACCGCGTTTTCCCCGGCCGGCGGGGGTTTGGGCAGCCGTTTGATCGCCGGCATCGAGCAGGGCAGCATTGAGGCCGGATCCCTGGTTTCCGGGTACTGCTACCTGCTTTACCAGCGGCATCAGAATTTTGAGGAAGTGGCCCGCAGAACCGCCCTGGACCGGCGTACGGTGAAAAAATACATCTCGGAGTGGGAGGAGGCGGCAGATTCGCCGCCATCCTCCTGATCCGTATATTTCTTTGTCCTACCGGATCTCCCGGTGATAGCGCTGCAAAGATTTGGCCTCGGGCTCTCCTGCCCTGCGGGCGGCAATGCCCTTGGCTGCAGCTGTTGCCGCGGCCGTGGTGGTGATGTAGGACACTTTGAAACGGATGGCGGTTTTCCGGATATAAGAGTCGTCCTCCTGGCTGGCTTTTCCCACCGGAGTGTTGATGATGAGCTGGACCTGGCGGTTTTTGATGGCATCCACGATATCGGGCCGGCCGTGTCCAAGCTTTCTCAGCGTTTCTGCGGCAAGGCCGTGCTTTTCCAGAAATTCCCGGGTGCCCCGGGTGGCATAGATTTGAAACCCCAGATCGGCAAAAAGCCGGGCAGGCTCCAGCACGCTGGACTTGTCGCTGTCGGCTACCGTGATCAACACGCTTCCTTCCACGGGCAGCGGCGACTGGGTGGCCTCCTGGGCCTTGAAAAAGGCCATGCCAAAGGAGTCGGCCAGGCCGAGGACCTCGCCGGTGGACCGCATTTCCGGGCCCAGAAGCGGGTCGACTTCCGGAAACATGTTAAAGGGAAACACCGCTTCCTTGACCCCGTAATGGGTGATCACCGGCCGCTGCAGGTCCATGTCCGCCAGGGTGGCGCCGAGCATGATTTTTGTGGCAATCCGGGCCATGGCAAATCCGCATACCTTGGAGACAATGGGAACGGTTCTTGACGCCCGCGGGTTGGCCTCCAGGATGTAGACCATGTCATCGGCAATGGCGTACTGGATGTTCATCAGCCCCTTGACCCCGAATTCCATTGCAATTTTGCGGGTGTAATCAATGATGGTTTCCACGTGCCTGGGCGGGATGCTAACGGGCGGAATCACGCAGGCCGAATCACCGGAATGGATGCCGGCCAGCTCGATGTGTTCCATGACCGCGGGCACAAACGCATCCGTGCCGTCGGCAATGGCGTCGGCCTCGGCCTCAATGGCTGATTCCAGGAATTTGTCAATGAGCACCGGCCGTTTCTCGGAAACCTCCACGGCTGCTGCCAGGTAGCGCTGGAGCATGGTTTCGTCCATGACGATTTCCATGGCCCTTCCGCCCAGAACATAGGACGGCCGCACCATCAGCGGGTAGCCGATGTTTCTGGCAATCTTAAGGGCTTCGTCAAAGGAGCGGGCCATACCCGATTCCGGCTGGGGAATGCCGAGCCTGGCCACAATCTGGTGAAACCGGTCCCGGTCTTCGGCCAGATCGATGGTTTCCGGTGAGGTGCCCAGGATTTTAACACCTGCGGCTTCAAGCTCAGAGGCGATGTTGAGGGGGGTTTGGCCGCCGAACTGGACGATCACGCCCTCGGGCTGCTCCTTTTCATAGATGGAAAGCACGTCCTCCACTGTCAGGGGTTCGAAATACAGCTTGTCCGAGGTGTCAAAGTCGGTGGACACGGTCTCGGGGTTGCAGTTGACCATGATGGACTCATAACCCGCCTCCCGGATGGCAAAGGCGGCATGCACGCAGCAGTAGTCAAATTCGATGCCCTGGCCGATGCGGTTTGGCCCGCCGCCGAGCACCATGATTTTTTTACGGCTGCTGGCAGAGACCTTGTTTTCGGCGTTATAGGTGGAATAATAATAGGCCGCATCCGCCACCCCGGATACAGGCACGGCATCCCAGGCCTCTTCAATGCCCAGGGCTTTTCGTTTCTCCCGGATCGCAATTTCTTCAATGCCCAGAATCCGGGCCAGATACCGGTCGGCAAACCCGTCTTTTTTGGCGGCAATCAGCAGATCATCCGGGGGAAGCTGGCCCGGGGCAGCCAGAATCTTTTCCTCAAGCTCCACCAGCTCCTTCATTTGCTGGATAAACCAGGGTTTGATCCGGGTCAGCTCATGGAGCTGATCCACGCCTGCGCCCTTGCGAAGGGCTTCGTACATGAGAAACTGGCGCTCGCTGGTGGGTGTGGCAATGTCGTCGAGCAGTTCCTTTAAGGGTTTTTCATTGTAATTTTTTGCAAATCCCAGGCCGTATCGGTTGATTTCCAAAGACCGGATGGCTTTTTGCAAAGCTTCCTTGTAGTTTTTGCCAATGCTCATGACTTCGCCCACAGCCCGCATCTGGGTGCCCAGCTTGTCTTCCACACCGGGAAACTTTTCAAAGCCCCATCTGGCAAATTTCACCACCACGTAATCGCCCGAGGGCGTGTATTTCTCAAGGGTGCCGTCGCGCCAGTAGGGCAGTTCATCCAGGGTGATGCCGCCGGCCAGAAGCGCGGATATAAAGGCGATGGGAAAGCCCGTGGCCTTTGAGGCCAAAGCCGAGGAGCGAGAAGTCCGGGGGTTGATCTCGATAACCACCACC
Organism: Desulfosalsimonas sp.; assembly: GCF_055149105.1. Classification (NCBI taxonomy): domain Bacteria; kingdom Pseudomonadati; phylum Thermodesulfobacteriota; class Desulfobacteria; order Desulfobacterales; family Desulfosalsimonadaceae; genus Desulfosalsimonas; species Desulfosalsimonas sp. The sequence goes on from NZ_JBSRLA010000025.1 coordinate 28,062, forward strand.
CGACCGGTTTCCCGGTTGTGGGCAAACTGAATATTGGTGCCGCCGATGACCTCGATGGCCTCGACAATGGCGTAGCTGTAATCCTGGAGTTTCTGCTGCAGCTTCGGGGATATGGTGAGCATGGGCGCGGTGCAGAAGGAATCGCCTGTGTGAACGCCCATGGGATCAACGTTTTCAATAAAGCAGACCGTGACCAGGTTGTTGTTGGTATCCCGTACAACTTCCAGTTCCAGTTCCTCCCAGCCCAGAACCGATTCCTCCACCAGGATCTGGTTGATGTAGCTGGCAGCCAGGCCCCTGGCGGCAATGGTTTGCAGTTCCTCCACATTGTAGACCATTCCGCCGCCGGTGCCGCCCATTGTATAGGCCGGCCGGATCACCACGGGATACCCGAGTTCGGCGGCCACGGCCTCGGCGTCCTCCACGCTGGTTACCGCCCGGCTTTCGGGCATTTCGATGCCGAGCCGGTCCATGGTTTCCTTAAAGGCCGTACGGTCCTCGCCCCGTTGGATGGCCTCGATGTTGACCCCGATGACCTTGACGCCGAATCGTTCGAGCACGCCCAGCTTGGCCAGCTCCGAGGAGAGGTTGAGCGCGGACTGGCCGCCCAGGTTGGGCAAAAGCGCATCCGGGCGCTCCTTGTCGATGATGCGTGTCAGGTTTTCGGGGTTCAGCGGCTCGATGTAGGTAACATCGGCCATTTCCGGATCGGTCATGATGGTGGCCGGGTTGGAATTGACCAGAACGATTTCATATCCCAGTGACCGCAGGGCCTTGCACGCCTGGGTGCCGGAATAGTCAAACTCGCAGGCCTGGCCGATGATAATGGGCCCTGAGCCGATGATCATTACCTTGTGGATGTCAGTGCGCTTGGGCATTTTTTCTCCTTTTACAGGCTTATCTTAATCATAGCTGCTGCCGTCCCAGCAATGGGTGCACAGTTTTTCCCTGGGCAGGCCGATGGCTGCAATCATGTCTTCTATCCGCTGGTATTTCAGGGTTGTCAGGCCGAGTTTTTCCCGGATATTTTCCACCATGTCTGTGGTCTGCCGGGTATCCGGGTCCGCATACCTGCGGATGGTAGCGTCCTGTTCCTGTCCCTCCATGTCGAAGATGGCCTTGCGTCCGGCAAGATCCAGGGTGGAGCGCGATGTTGAAAAATTTAGAAACACACACGGATAGACCAGGGTGGGGCAGGCAATGCGCATGTGCACTTCACGGGCGCCGGCGTCAAACAGGGTGCGGACATTGTCCTTGAGCTGGGTGCCCCGGACAATGGAGTCATCGCAGAAAAGAAGGCGCTTGTCCCGGATCAAAGACGTCACCGGAATCAGTTTCATCCGGGCCACCAGGTTCCGGTCGCTCTGGTTCTGGGGCATGAAGCTGCGGGGCCAGGTGGGGGTGTACTTGACAAAGGGCCGACCGTAGGGCACCTTTCTTTCATTTGCATACCCGATGGCATGGCCGATGCCCGAATCCGGAATGCCCGAAACCAGATCCACTTTTGTGTCATCGGCCCGGGCCAGGGCCTGTCCGCAGCGGTAGCGCACCTGTTCCACGGATATGTCTTCGTAGCTCGATGCCGGGTATCCGTAATAGACCCAGAGAAAAGCACAGACCTGCATGTCCGGGCCTGCCGGGTGAACGGTTTCATAGCCGTCTGCCGTGATGTAAACGACTTCCCCGGGCCCAAGGTAATGGACGGCTTCGTATCCGAGGTTGAAAAACGCCGTGGTTTCAAATGAGACCGCATGCGCACCCTCCTTTTTGCCGATCACCAGCGGGGTGCGGCCGAGCCGGTCCCTGGCGGCGTAGATACCTTTTTCCGTGAGCAGAAGCAAGGTGCACGATCCCCGGATGGCGGCCTGGGCGCTGACAATGCCGTTTACAAAACTGTTTTCCTGGTTGATGAGCATCCCGACGCATTCCGTGGGATTGACCGCGCCTTCGCCCACCTCGGAGAAATGAATGCCCCGGCTGAAAGCCGACCGGGTCAGTTCGGCCAGGTTATTGATACGGCCCACCGTGGCAATGCCGAAATTGCCCAGGTGCGATCCAATGATCAGCGGCTGGGAGTCGTGGTCGCTGATTACCCCGATGCCCTTGTTGCCATGAAGATTGGGAAGTTCGGATTCGAACTTGGTGCGAAAATAGCTGTTTTCGATGTTTTTGATGGCCTTGGCCATGCCCTGGCTGTTTTTGACGGCCAGACCGCCCCGCTTGGTGCCGAGATGAGAATGATAATCGGTTCCGTAGAACAGGTCCATTGTGCAGTCGGTTTTCATGACACATCCGAAAAGTCCGCCCATAAATGCGCTTTCCTTTGTTTGCAGTTTCAGGCCTTTTTATTTTTTACTGCCGCATGCTTACCTGATTGAATCAATGGAGTAAAATGAAAAATTCAGGCTAACTGTTCTTATCGAAATCAGGCCGCCCATGGCAAGAGGTTATGCAAAAAAACCGATCTCTTCTTCTGGTTTGGATTTGAATCCCTGTCATCTCTGCATTATTGTAGGAAACAGAAAAGCCGGCCCCCGGCCCGCAGACACCCAATGTGCCTGCCCGCTGGGGAACTGATGTTTAACGGCGCAGAAAGGAGGCAATGAAAATGGCACTTTATCTGGTTCAGCACGGCAAAAACCTTCCAAAGGAAATTGACGAAAAACAGGGACTTTCCGAACAAGGCATAGACGAGGTGGAAAGAATTGCCGATACTGCGGCTGTCTACGGGGTAAAAATCGACCGGATTCTGCACAGCGAGAAAAAACGCGCCCGGCAGACGGCTGATATTTTTGCCAAAAAGCTAAATGTCGCAGGTGTGGCCGAAGCCGGAGGCTTAAAGGCCCTGGATGACCCCGAGGCCTTTGCCGAAAAGATCCGATCGGATGAAAATCTCATGCTTGTGGGTCATTTGCCGTTTATGGAGCGCATGGCATCTTACCTGACCACGGGGAAAACGGATTACACGGTTTTCAAGTTCCAGAACGGCGGCATCGTGTGTCTGGACAAGTTGCCGGATTCGGATTTGTGGGCGATTGTTTGGGCGCTGATGCCGCATATCGGGTAAAAGGGTAAAAAAAATTGCTTTCGTAATTGAATTTTGGCATATTGATTATTTTAAAAAAATCGCTCAAGTTTGGAAAAAATAATCCAACAGTCCGCTGTCAGCCGATATCCGGGCCGGATGGGTCTGGCGGGAAGGGTGCGGCTGTATGCCGCTCACGCAGATGATTTAGATGACGGGAAAGGCCACGCGAGAATGGATCTGGAGGTGTTACGCAAGAAGCAGCCGGCCGGGGTGGAACTGGATCAGGTATCGGAACGCATTGCCCGGTCCCAGAAGTCAGATGGGGAGATTCCCTGGCATGACGGCGGCAAAACCGATCCCTGGGATCACGTGGAATCGGCCATGGGACTGGCCATCGGCGGGTATCCGGAGCGCGCAAAAAGGGCATATCAATGGCTGGCAGCCCGGCAGCTGGAAGACGGAAGCTGGTATGCGGCTTACCAGGACGGCCGGCCCCTGGACCAGACCCGGGATACAAACGTCACCGCCTATATCGCCGTGGGCGTGTATCACTATTACCTGGCGACCGGCGATGAGGCCTTTGTGGCCGAAATGTGGGAACCGGTGCGCCGGGCAATGGAATTTGCCTTAAGCCTTCAGGCACCCACCGGAGAGATCTACTGGGCCATGAGCCCGGATCTGAAAGTCGATCCCATGGCCCTTCTCACCGGTTCGAGCTCCATTTACATGAGTCTGAAGTGCGCCATTGCCATGGGCCGGCTTCTGGGAAAAGGCTGCAGCAAATGGCTTTCTGCAGCCTTTCGGCTGAAAAAGGCCGTGCAAAACGGCTATCACCTGTTTAATATCGCCAAGTCTCATTATTCCATGGACTGGTTTTACCCGGTACTTTCCGGTGCGGTTACGGGCGGGGCGGCACGCAAACGCTTTGACCAGTATTGGAAAAAATTCGTGGTGGAAGACATGGGCGTGCTCTGTGTTTCCAACCGTCCCTGGGTGACGGTGGCCGAAACCTGCGAGTGCGTGCTTGCCCTGGCGGCTTCCGGAAATGAGCGGATTGCCGGGATCATTTTCAACTGGATGCATGAGCGCCGTTTTGAAGACGGCTCCTACTGGTGCGGATTTACCTATCCCGACATGGTGATCTGGCCGGAGGAAAAAATCACCTGGACCAACGCGGTGGTGCTCATGGCCGCAGACGCCCTTTATCATCTGACCCCGGCCAGTTGTTTGTTTCATCACGGATTCTGGGAGGAGTCCGGCCTTTTTGCCTAACCCTTTAAATCCTGCAGGTTTTTTTGCGAAAAGATCATCGACCCTATTTCCTCAAGCGCGCCTTTACACGGTTTCAGGATGCCTATACCCGTCGTTTTATCCGTCCTCAGCTCGACGCCCTGGGACCGGGGGCCATGTGCGTGCATCCCTGGAATATAAAGATTTTCGGCGCTCCCGTTACCATCGGGCAGCATGTCAACATCCTGACCACTTCGGACAAAAAGGTCCGCCTGACCGTATGGCCGGAAAAGCCGGGCATGGGAAAAATCGCCATGGGCGATTTTTGTCTGGTCTGCCCCGGGGTGCGCATCAGCTCGGCCCATGAAATCGTGATTGCCGATAACTGCATGATGGCGGGCAGCAGCTTTATTACGGATGCGGACTGGCACGGCACCTATGACCGGCTGCACACCATCGGTGAGACCGCGCCGGTTTACATCCGCGACAATGTGTGGCTCGGCGACCGCACAACCGTGTGCAAGGGCGTGACCATCGGGGAAAACAGCATCATCGGGGCAGGCTCGGTGGTGGTGCGTGATGTGCCGCCCAATGTGATTGCCGCGGGCAACCCCGCCCGGGTGGTGCGCGAGCTGGATCCGGAGCGCCGGCTTGTCAAAAGGGCGGCCTGGTTTGCCGATATCGGGCAGCTAAACCGGGATATTGACCGGCTCGACCGGCAGAACCTTTCGGAAAACAGCTTTTTTTATTGGATCAAAACCCTTTTTGCCCCCGGCCGAAACGACTGAATCCCGGGTTATGGCAAAAAGGGTTGAACTGCCTGTCATCTGCTTGATACAATACCCGCCAAAAGATTTTTTATGCAAAAAGAGGATATATGGCTGCAGAAAACGATATTGTGTTGATTTATCATGAAGACCAGCCCGTGGTATTTGCCCGGGTGGAAGATATAGCGCCGGACGTGAAAAAGGACTGGTTTCAGATCAAGCTCATGCTGCTGCAGGTGCCCGTGCAGACCGTGACCTGGATTCTGCGCGACACTTACATTAATGGAGCGGAATTTACCATGGGCGGCAATCGCATGCGCCTGGAAAAGGTCGAGCCCCCGGAGGAGACACAAGAGCAGGCTCCGGAAAAACAAGAGGGGGCCGAAAAGCAGGACCCCGGTACAAGCGGGCAGGGCAGCACCGACGATTCCGGCGGAACGGTGATTTCCCTGAAGGACCGCAAGCCCAAATAATTTTGATGGCCCCATCTGAAATCAGACTTCTAAATAACTTGGTTCAAGGTTCAAAGTTCAATGTTCAAGGTTCAAAAAAATAAAATCAAAGATTTGAATCATCCGGCAAAAAGTTATTTGCAGTGTTCGGTCCTGGGCTGCGATCCGGGGGAAACACTTCCAAAAGGAAGCCCAAGGGCGGGGTCGGTTTGTAAGCGACATTGAGCGTTTTTGCGCAAAAATATCAAACTGTTTGAGGAAAGCAGGGCGGGTTTGTAAATTTTAAGCAAAGGCATTTGATGAATCGGCAAAAACGGTCAGGAGCGAAAAAACTGACCCCGGCCGCAGGGCTTTCTTCCTGACAAACAGCGGATGCGGTAAAAAGCTTTTGGCCATGAAAAATGCGATCGTCCTCTCTGCTTCCCGGCGCACCGATATTCCCGCCTTTTATATGGACTGGTTCATGGAAGGCATCGCCCGGCAATCCTTTGCGGTGAAAAATCCCTACAACCAGGTCGTTTACCCGGTTTCCGCAGGCCCGGCAGACGTGCATACCATTGTGTTCTGGTCCAAGGATTTTTCCCGGTTTTTAGACAGCGGCTGCGGACCGCGGCTGCGCAAGCTCGGCTATCACCTGTTTTTTAACTTTACGCTCAATTCCGGCTCCCCGCTGCTGGAACCCGGCATTGTCCCCGTGGCCGACCGGCTGGAACAGGCCGGTGAGCTTTGCCGGCGCTTCGGGGCACAGACTGTTGTCTGGCGGTTTGATCCTGTATGTTTTTTCCGCACTGCGGCAAACGGGGAAGAGAGCAATCTTGATGATTTTGAAACAATCGCGCGGGCCATGGCCGGATTCGGGGTGCGGCGGTGCGTGACCAGTTTCGTGGATCTGTATGCCAAGGTCAGGCGGCGCAAGCCCCCGGCAGAGGGGTTTGCGTGGATTGATCCGCCCCTTGAGAAAAAGGTCCGGGTGGTGGTGCGCATGCAGCGCCTGCTTGAAAGCCTGGGCATGTCGCTTTATCTTTGCTGTGAGCAGCAGGTACTGGAAGCTTTGCCTCCGGGCACCCGGGTTTTTCCCGGCGCCTGCATTTCCAATGCGTATCTGGTGGAATTGTTCGGCGGCCGGCTTTCGTTTCAAAAGGATGCCGGCCAGCGCCGGGCCAGGGGCTGCGGATGCATGACGTCAAGAGACATCGGCGGTTATGCCGATCAGCCCTGTTTTCACAATTGTTTGTATTGCTATGCCAACCCCGGTACGGGAACATAAATGAACACTGACAACCCTTTATTTGCAATCGGCGATATTGTGATATCTTCCCCCACGGTCATGGCGCCCATGGCCGGTATCACGGATGCGCCTTTCCGGCGCATGATCAGGCAAACCGGGTGCGCTTTGGTGTGCACCGAGATGCTAAGCGCAAACGCCCTGTACCAGAATTCCGGCAAAACCCTGCAGATGATGGATCATACAGCCGATGAAAAGCCCGTCAGCGTCCAGATTTTCGGGGCAAAGCCGCATATGATGGCAAAAGCCGCGTCCATGGTGGAACAGGCCGGGGCCGATATTGTGGACATCAATTTCGGCTGTTCGGTGAAAAAGGTGATGAAAACCGGGGCCGGAGCGGCCCTGATGAAGGATCTCAGTGCAGCCGGGGCCGTGATTGCAGCAGTGCGCCAGGCTGTATCCGTTCCGGTGACCATCAAGATCCGGACCGGGTGGGATGATTCAGGCAAAGACGCCCTGGCACTTTCGCAAATGGCGCAGGACCTGGGCGTGGATGCGGTGTGCGTCCATCCCCGCACCGTGCAGCAGCGGTTTTCCGGCACAGCCGATTGGACCGTGATCGGCAGGGTCAAAGACCGGGTTTCCATTCCCGTGATCGGAAACGGCGATATCCGCCATGCCGCAGATGCCCTGGAAATGATGGGGCAGACCGGCTGCGATGCGGTGATGGTCGGCCGGGCCGCCATGGGCAATCCGTGGATTTTCGAACAGATCCGGGCCCTTCTCCAAGGCCGGCCGGCGCCTGAGCCGGATCTGGAAATGCGCTTTTGCGCCATGAGAAATTACGCAAACCTGATGTGCGGTGTGTACGGTGAGGTCCATGCCTGCCGGCTCATGCGAAGCCGTCTGGGATGGCTGTTAAAGGGCCTGCCCCAGGCCAGCGCGTTTCGGCAGGCCGTAACGCAGGTTTCCGCCTTGGACGAGGTCTGCACGCTTCTGGACAAATATCAGCGGCTGCTTTCCGAAGATTTTCGAAGCACCAGGGCTTCCACGAATTCAATGATAAAATCCGCATAAGCCTGAACCGGGATTTTTCTTCCCGAATATTTCCACCGCTTCAGATACCAGTCCTGGAGCATGGCCTTGGTCACCGCGGCGGTCAGCATGGGGTGGTCAACTTTAAACTCGCCTTTTTCCGCTCCCTTTTCCAAAATTTCCCGGATGATTTCCTCTGTGACCAGATCGCTTTCAATGGCTTTTTTGCGATGGGTTTTTTTAAGGTTTTTGGCCTCCATGTAGGAGAAATAAAACCATGGCTGCAGGACCTCGGTAAGGTATAAATGGGTGCGGATGGCGGTCTGGAGCTGAACCGAGGGCGCATCCCCGGCATTGATGCGTTGGGAAAGAATTTTTAGGGTAATGCGCCGGCCCTGGTTCTGAATCATTTCCAGCAGTTCGTCCTTGCTGGAAAAATAGGAATACAGCGCACCCATGGAAAGCCCTGAAACCCGGCTCAAATCCCGAAGACTCATGGTCTGAAAACCCTTTTCATTGGAAATCTGAAGAGTGGTATGGAAGATGTTGACCAGGTTGCGCACCGCAACAGCCTCTTTTTTGATCTTGATGCGGTGCTGGTTTTCCTTGAAAATATCCCTGCAGATCTCCTCCATGGACAAGAGGGTCATTTTGCGGAAATCGTCGAAGTCTTCCGCTGGCACGGACGTGTTGGGCAGGTGCGGCATGGCTCGGGTGCGGGCCTTTTTGCTTGGGTTTTTGCGCTTTTTTACATCCGCGGGCCGGGCCTGTCAATAAAAAACGAGCGCTCGTTTTATTTTTCAGATAAAGGGCATGGGAAAATCAGTCCGGGTAGCGGACCGTGACAGTGGTGGAAATCCCGCCCCGGGCGGTGAACTGCCCGGTTACGGTCATCTGTCCTGGGGCGAGCACAGCCACCAGATCATCGAGAATCCGGTTGACCGCGTTTTCATAGAAGATCCCGACGTTTCTGTACTGGAGCAGGTAGTATTTCAAAGATTTGAGCTCAATGATATGACCGGAGGGCACATAGGAGATAGTGATGCATCCGAAATCCGGCAGCCCGGTTCTGGGGCAGACCGCCGTGTACTCGGGCTGGTCAATAACGATTTCAATATCGCGCCGGCTGCCGTAGGCATATTCGATGGGTTCAAGCATCCCGGTTTCAATGGTATCCGGCGAAAGCGGCATGTTTTCAGTCTTTTTTTCTGTTTTGTCCATGGGGCATCCGGTGTTTTTGAGGCTGCGCCAAAACCGCAGTTTTGCCGCCATGCTTAATGCATCGGCCCGGCCTTGTCAATTTCATTTTCTTCTGATGCCTGTTTCGCCTTCCAGGACAGCCACTGATCAATTTCCTGCCGGTAGCCGAGAAGATCAATATCTGTGATGTAGCGCCGGCAGATCTGTTCGGCGGCTTCCAGGCTCAGGGGAAGTTTTTTCAGCCGGTTTCCGGCCCCTGTGTGCCGGTAGCTGCCTGGCGGTTTTTCAAGGCCGGTTTTTTCGGAAAGAATCTGCCAGTGCGCATCCATGTTTTCAAAATTGCCCACAAAATCCACCAGGCATTGGCCCTGGTGATAGATCTTAAAGTGCTGGCTTCTGAAATGCCGGTCGGAATCTTGATCCGGAATCCGGGCAATGTGTCTGGCAAAACTTTCAAAATTCATATCATGGCTTACGCCGTAGCGCTGCATGGCATTTTGCTTTCCATGCCGGCCTGCGCGCACCACCTTGTCTAACTAACAGGAATAAAGCCGGGTCACGGGGTTTCGCACAAAGGCGAACAAAAAATAGCGCTGTCTGAGACGGCGGGTTTGTCTGACACTCACGGACTTTCTTATGCAGTTTTCCACCTGCCGTTTTTCCGCCACAGACAGTTTCCTGCCGGCCCGGTCCGGCAGGATGTGCTTTGCCTGGCGGCGGCAGAAAAGGTTGCGAAGAGAGGTGGAGGCCACCTTGTAAATGGGAATGTAGCCCACCCTGAGATCTTCGATGATCAGGACCCGGCGGCGGTTGCGCAGGTTTTGCCACTGGTTTGCCTTGCGGCTTATATATTTGGAAATCATAATGTTATGCCTTTTCGGCGAAACGAAGAAGAGATTGATGTTGTTTAACAGAAGTTGATTTGTATGTAAACCCGGCGGTTGGCTGCCAGGGGCCCCGGTGCAATGAAAAAGGGTTGCAATTGATCCGCAGACTGGATAAAAGAACAGGCCAAAAACCTTTATTTATCCTGATTTATAATTATATTATCTCTTTTACAGTGTTGCGAAAAAAAAATCATTTTCGGCTGCGGCCGTTGATTGAAAGTCTTTTAAAGGAGTTTTTGTTATGCACTATGAAGGCATGGTTATTCGTCCGCCAAGCGAGGCAGACAGCATTCTGCTGCAGGTCACCGTGGGATGCTCCCACAACAAGTGCACCTTTTGCGGCACCTACAAGTCCGAGCGGTTCAAGATCAAGCCGGATGAAACCATCATGGCTGATATCGCCTACGCCGCCAAGCACTTCAAGCGGCAGGACCGGGTGTTTATCTGCGACGGGGATGCTTTAATCGTTCCCCGGAAACGGCTGATCAAGTATTTCCGGGAAATTGAAAAGCAGTTGCCCTGGATTAAACGGGTTGGCCTGTATGCCAATGCCAAGGGCATATCCATGAAAAGTCCGGAAGAACTTGAAGAGCTGCGGGACCATGGTCTGGGCATTGTCTACCTCGGGCTTGAAAGCGGTGATGACCAGACCTTAAAGGCCGTCAACAAGGGCGCGGGTTCAAAGAAGATGATTGAAATGGGCCGCAAGATCAAGGATGCGGGCATCAAGCTGTCTGTGACCGTGCTGCTGGGCCTGGCCGGGCGGGAGCGCTCCCGGGTGCATGCCGAGGAAACCGGACGGGTGCTGTCTGCCATGGATCCGGATTATGTGGGCGCCCTTTCCCTGATGCTGATTCCGGGCACGCCCCTGCACCAGGATTATGAGGCGGGTCGTTTTGAGCTGCCCGGCTCTGCGGAAATGCTGGCGGAACTTCGAACCATGCTGGCTGCCACAGACCTGTCCGGCGGGCTTTTCCATGCCAACCACGCATCCAATTATCTGCCCATCCGGGCCAAACTGCCGGAGGAAAAAGACAAGACCCTGCGCATGATCGATGACGCCCTAGAGGGCAAAGTCGCCCTTCGTCCAGAGTTTTTAAGGGCCCTGTAAACAAAAGGGGCCACAGGCCGGCCCCGGCAAATATTGTTCAAACTGGAACTGACAGCCAAAAGGAGTATCTCATGAAAAAGCCAGATCCGGCCGGAACTTCTGAAGACACCGAGCTGGCCAGCATCAACACCATCCGGGCCCTGTCCATGGATGCCATTGAAAAGGCCGCATCCGGACATCCCGGCGCGCCTTTGGGCATGGCCCCGGCCGCTTACGTGCTGTGGCGGCATTTCATGGCACACAATCCCCAAAATCCCGCCTGGCCGGACCGTGACAGATTTGTCCTGTCTGCGGGCCACGCTTCCATGATGCTTTATGCTGTGCTGCATTTGTGCGGCTATGATGTGAGCATAGATGATTTAAAGAATTTCCGCCAGTACGGAAGCCGGACCCCGGGTCACCCGGAAGCCGGTCACACCCCGGGCGTGGAGATCACCACCGGTCCCCTGGGCCAGGGCATTGCCAGCGCGGTGGGCTTTGCCATGGCCGAAAGCCACATGGCTTCGGTGTTTAACCGGCCGGGCCACGAGATCGTGGATCATTACACCTATGTCCTGTGCGGAGACGGCGATCTCATGGAAGGCATTTCCCAGGAAGCCGCATCCCTTGCCGGTCACCTGGGGCTTTCAAAACTGATCTGCATTTATGACGACAACCAGATCTCCATTGAGGGCAGCACGGATATCACCTTTACCGAGGATGTGAGCCGGCGTTTTTCCGCCTGCGGCTGGCAGGTGCTGGAAGTGGCTGACGGAAACGATGTGGAACAGATCCGCCGGGCCGTGGAAGAAGCACAGGCAGATACCAACCGGCCCTCCATGGTGGTCATGCGCACTCATATCGCATATGGCAGTCCCAACAAGCAGGGCTCTGCAGACGCCCACGGCGCGCCCCTGGGTGAAGAGGAAGTGCGGCTGACCAAGCAGTTTCTGGGATGCCCGGCAGACAGCCTGTTCTGTGTGCCCGATTCGGCCCTTGCCCATATGCGCCAGTGCGTTGAAAACGGTCAGCAGAGCGAATCCGACTGGAACCAGCGGTTTGCTGCATACCAGAAAGCGTTTCCGGAATTGGCAGCGGAATTTCGCCGCCGTATGGCCCATGAGCCCGCACAGGGCTGGGATGTCGATATTCCGGTGTTTTCCCCGGAAGACGGACCTGTGGCAACGCGCAAGGCCTCGGGTGCGGTGCTAAACGCCATTGCCGGAAAGATGCCTGAACTGCTGGGGGGATCCGCGGATCTGGCCCCCTCCAACAAGACCCTTATCAACGGCGAGCGCGATTTCGGCAAGGGGTCATATGACGGCCGCAACATCCGGTTCGGTGTGCGCGAGCATGTCATGGGCGCCATTGTCAACGGCATGTGGCTCCACGGTGGTGTGCGGCCCTTTGGCGGCACCTTTCTGGTGTTTTCCGATTACATGCGGCCGGCCGTGCGCCTGGCCGCTCTTATGAACGTGCCGGTTGTCTACGTGTTTACCCACGACAGCCTGGCCGTGGGCGAAGACGGCCCCACCCACCAGCCGGTGGAGCACCTGGCGGCCCTGCGGGCCATCCCGCGGCTTTTTGTTGTGCGGCCGGCTGATGCCAATGAGACCGCTGAAGCCTGGAAAATGGCGATTTCCGCCGCCGACCACCCCACGGCCCTGATTTTGAGCCGCCAGGGACTGCCCGTGTTTGACAGAAACAGGCTTGCCCCGGCCGAAGGCCTGCAAAACGGCGCCTACGTGATTTCCGATGCCCAGGGCAGCCCGGATATATTGATTCTGGCCAGCGGATCGGAAGTGGCCCTGGCAGTTGAGGCACAGCAGATCCTGGCGGAAAAGGGCAAGCAGGCCCGGGTGGTGAGCATGCCCTGTATGGAGCGCTTTGAGCAGATGCCCGTGGATTACAGAAACCAGGTCCTGCCTCCGGATGTGCCGGTGCGTCTGGCAGTGGAGGCCGGGATCAGCCAGGGTTGGCACAAGTATACCGGCACCCGCGGCGCGGTGATCAGCGTGGATGATTTCGGCGCCTCAGGCAAGGGCGGCCGGGTAATGGCCGAATACGGCTTTACCGCGGGCAACGTGGTGGAAAAAGCCCTGGAACTGCTGGATTGATGAAATATCGGATTATTTTCGGATCCGGTCCTTGAACCGCGCGGCCAGGTCCCATGAAAACGCCGGCAGGCAGGGCATGACCGCGTTGTTGGTCAGCACCGGATCTGCGGTAAGGTCATAACGGGATGCGGCGCAAGCCGCATCCCACATTTTTGTGCCAAAAATGGGGGAATACCAGGCAATGACCGGGGTGATGCCCGCGGCCTTGACCCCGTCAATGGAGGCTTCCACCTCTCCGGGATCCTGGTTCGGCAGGCCGGCCAGCAGGTAGGCGCCCATGTGTTTTTCCGAAAATCCCGCCTCCCTGAGATATGCCGCAGCCCGGAAAAATTCCTCCGCCCCCACCTTGTGATCCATTCCCCTTTTTTCAAAATCGGTTGTCTCCACGCCCAGTCGCAACGTTTGCATGCCTGCGGCATGCATGCGCTTTGCGGTTTTGGCCGTGATGTTTCGCACATGCAGGGCATTGGGCGTGTGCAGGCGCAGATCCAGGCCCGAGGCCGCAAGCATGTCAAAAATGATGTCTGCATGTTTTTCAGCATTGACAAGCAGGGCGTCATCATAGAACACCACGTCCCTGACCCCGCACCATCTGTGCCATGACCGGATTTCAGCAACCACGTCTTCGGGATTGCGCTTTTCCTGGCGCGGGTCAATCAGGCTGCTTGCGCAGTAATCACATGAAAACGGACATCCCCGGGAAGTGCGCACCGGCACAAAGGGCAGGCAGCGCTGCAGGTCCAGGGCGGCCCGGGGCAGGGCATTGATGTCTTCAGGATTTGTCTTTGGCCGGATGCACCAGCCGGTGTAAGCTTCCAGCGCATCAAAAACCGCCTGTTCCCCGTGGCCGCAGATGACCCTGTCCGCACCTGTGGCCCGGGCCGCATGCGCCGGATACAGGGTGGCATACACCCCGCCGAGCACAACAGGCACTTTCGGATAAACCGATCTGACCGCGGCAATGGTTTCGGCCACCCCCGGGTACCAGTAGGCCATCAGGGAAGTGACCAGGACCATGTCCGGCTGCCCGGCGGCCCTGAGATCCGCGCTGATCCATTCGGGATCGGCGCCGTAGCGGCAATAACGCCTGGGCACGTCAGCCAGGATTTCGGGTTGGGCAATGGGGGTTTTGCGGTAAGGACCCCGGCCGCATCTGGCGGCCGGGTCAGTCCGGGGGTGCCGGGGATGGAATCGGTCCAGGCAATCGATGAACGTGACCCGGCATTCGTGATCCCGCAGCAGGCCGGCCAGGTAAAGCAGGCCCAGGGGCCGGGCCCAGAAATCATAGGCCGCAAAATCATGAATCCAGGGATTGATGCAAAGGATGTGGGCAGCGGCGCTCATGGAAGCCAGGGGATTTGGGGCAAATTATTCTTCCGTGTCCAGTTCATCTTCAAAGTAAACCATGGAGGTTTTCTTCAGTTCCCGGTCGGAAAACAAAAGGGTGTAGTCGGTGACCCCGGTCTGCCCGGAAAGCTGTCGGGCCAAATCATGGCAGGTTGCGCGGTCATTGGCATGGATCATGGTATAGAGGTTGTATGGCCATTTTTCATGGGCATTGCGCCGGTAGCAGTGGGACACTTCCGGGTTTTGGGCCATTTTCTCGCCCACTGCATCCACCCGGCTTTCCGCCACCTTCCAGGCCACCATGGCATTGGCCGTAAAACCGGATTTCTGGTGGCGCAGGGTGGCGCCGAAACGCCGGATCAGCCCCCGCTGGTGCAGATTTTCCAAAACCGAGAGAACGGTTTCTTCGTCTGAACCAATGCGCTCGGCGATTTCTTTATAGGGCCGGGCCGATACCGGGATATCGCCCTGGATGGCGGCCACCACTTTTTTTTCCAGATCGTTTAGCATGGGTTTTTACCTAACCGGCTGCAGCCTGGCAAGTCAAGGGTTTTATGATTTTTGGGCTATGGGCTGTGTTTTTGAAAAAGGGTTTTGATGGCGGTTTCTTCGGCCGGGCACACGCCCTTTTCGGTGATAAAGCCCGTGACCAGGCGCGCCGGGGTTACGTCAAAGGCGTAATTGGCCGCCGGGCTGTCTTCGGGCATCAGCAGGTGCTCCCTGGTTTTTTCAACCCCGGGCATGTAGCACACCTCGTCGGGGTCGCGCAGTTCAATGGGGATTTCGCCCACACCGTCGCGGATCTGCCAGTCAAAGGTGGACGAGGGAAGGGCCACGTAAAAGGCAATGCCGTTGTCCCTGGCGGCCAGGGCCTTTAAATAGGTGCCGATCTTGTTGGCCACATCTCCGGTATAGGTGGTGCGATCCGTGCCCACGATCACCAGGTCCACAAGTCCCTTTTGCATCAGGTGTCCCCCGGCATTGTCGGTGATTACCGTGTGGGCCACACCCGCGGCACCCAGTTCCCATGCCGTGAGCCGGGCCCCCTGGTTTAAGGGCCGGGTTTCATCCACCCACACGTGCACGTCAATACCCTGCCTATGGGCTTCGTATATCGGGGCTGTGGCCGTGCCGTGGGCAATGCAGGCCAGCCAGCCGGCATTGCAGTGGGTCAGGATATTGACCGGCTGTCCGGGCTTTTTTGCCGCGATTTCAGCAATCAGCGGCAGGCCGTGTTCTCCGATCAAGCGGGAGTTCTCCGCCTCCTGTTCGGCAATGGCTGCGGCATGGGTGCGGGCGGCTTCTGCGCGGCTGTGCTTGTCTGCAGACATGGCTTTTTCAAGGGTCTGGTCCACGGCCCAGGCCAGGTTGACGGCTGTGGGCCGGGCCCTGCGGATGCGCCCGGCCTGCCGGGCGGCTTCATCCGGGTCTGATGCATTGGCGGCAAAGGCCAGGTAAACCCCGTAGGCTCCGGTTACCCCGATTAAAGGCGCACCCCGGACCATCATTTCGCAGATGGCAAAAATTACGTCATCCACGTCTGCCAGTTCGGATACAACCATCTGCTGCGGCAGTTGTCTCTGGTCAATGATGTAAATTTTTCCGGTATCCGGATCCTCCCAGATGGGACGGGCCGGGTTTTGCTGGAGTTGATTCATTGGTCTGGTTTCAATCTTTTATTAAGAAGTTTTCGTCCGGTCCTTTGCTCCCGGCCTGCCGGAAGAGCGGGTGTCCTGGACTTTTTCCTCCACAAAGTCGCTTCTGGCCTCCCCGTCCAGGGGACG
The DNA here is from genome assembly GCF_055149105.1 of Desulfosalsimonas sp. Lineage (NCBI taxonomy): Bacteria > Pseudomonadati > Thermodesulfobacteriota > Desulfobacteria > Desulfobacterales > Desulfosalsimonadaceae > Desulfosalsimonas > Desulfosalsimonas sp. Next base: position 44,224 of record NZ_JBSRLA010000025.1, read on the forward strand.
ATTGCCGGATTTGCACCACTGGAGCAGCTCGGTGACATCCACGTCCACGATTTCCACCGCATAGCCGGACTGGCGCAGCATCCTGGCCGCGTTTTGCGCTTTTGCCTCCCACTGGGAAAACGTGTGATCCAGGCTTTCGGCATCATCTGCCACCTGTTTGAGGATCTCCCACTGCTGCCGGGAGTACCAGGCCAGACCGATTGCGCCTTCCTTTTTGTGCTTGGGCTTTTTTCTTCGTTTCTTCATGGGGCACAGCATAAAACACCCGGGCAGGGTTTGCAACCCCTGTTGCCCGGGTGCTTCTAAGTAACTTTGTTCAAGGTTCAAGGTTCAAGGTTGATAAGCCTGTAAAAAGTCTTTTTTACAGGCAGTGTTAAGTTTTAAGTGATTAAGTGTTAAGTAAAATCAAAAAGTTATTTTTTTATTGGTTGGCGAT
>NZ_JBSRLA010000026.1:0-44151 GCF_055149105.1 Desulfosalsimonas sp.
TTCGCCAATCTCTGCGTCCGGCTCAAATTTTAATCCTCAAAATACGTCGAGTATTCCTGCGGTTAAAATTTTCGCCGTCCTTGACCTTGACGAAAAATCATAGTTTTCGTTCGGGCACTATAATATGCTATGCAATTACCGATGACAACCTTTTAATAAGGCTCCCCTGCCATGGGCTTTTGCCTGCCGGGCAGCCGGCACAATGTCTGACATACGGAAAAACATGATCATGTCTGATGAGTTGTCCAGTCTGAACTGGATACTGCAAAACAGCATTGACCCGAAATACGAAGTCCGCGTGCCGGCCCAGGAGTACGGGGACCTGAGTGAACTCAATCAATGCCGGCAGATACGAAATGCAGCGGGCCGGCAGACCCTTGCCGATATCGCCCGGGAGGCGATCTGCCTGCTGGATTCCTCTGTGGCCATATATGAAGAAAACGGCGACTATGCCTTTGGCATGTTTGCTTCCGGCTGGTGCCGCCTGCTTGACAGCGCTTCGCGCCGGTTGTGTGACACCCGGGACAACAGGCAGGCCCTTGCCTGCGGCAAATGGCTCTGTCATGAAAATTGCTGGAATGATGCGGCGAAAGAGGCAATGGATTCGGGCCGGCCGGCGGATATTGAATGCGTCGGCGGTATTCGGCTTTATGCACAGCCGGTTTTTGCCTCGGGCCGGGTCGTGGGTTCCATAAACATCGGATACGGCAATCCGCCGCAGGACATTGAAACCCTTGAAATGCTCGCCCGCAGGTTTAACGTCAGTGTGGATGAGCTGCGTAAGGCCGCCCGTCAGTACGTGCCAAGGCCTGGCGTTGTGGTTGACATGGCCAAAAACCGGTTGAAAACCGCTGGACGCCTGCTCGGGCAGATGGTGGAACGGCGGCAGCAGGAGGAGGATCTGCTGGCTTCCAGGCGCCGGATGAGTACGCTGCTGCAGAACCTGCCGGGCATGGCCTACAGGTGCAGAAATGAAAAAAAATGGACCATGGAATTTGTCAGCCAGGGCTGCTTTGCTTTGACCGGATATGAATCCGGGCATCTGACCGCAGAAGGCGGCATTTCCTACGGGAAGCTCATTCACCCGGAAGACGCCGACTATGTCTGGCAGAAGGTGCAGCAGTCCCTTGCCCGGAATCGTCACTTTGAGGTTGAATACCGGATTGTGACGGCCTCCGGTGATATCCGGTGGGTCTGGGAACGCGGGATGGCAACCGGGTGGACGGATAACGGCCTTGAAATTATTGAAGGCTTTATTTCCGATATTACCGAAAGAAAAAAGGCAGAGGAAAAACACGGCAGGCTTGAAAAGCAGCTTCACCAGAGCCGGAGAATGGAGGCGGTGGGGCGTTTTGCCGGCGGCATTGCCCATGATTTTAACAATCTGCTTTTTGTCATTTTGGGCTATTCAGAGATGATGCTTCAGGATCTGCCGGAAACCCATGACATGCAGGGCCCGGTCAGTGAAATATACAATGCCGCGGACAGGGGCAGGGATCTGATCGGCCAGATACTGGCATTCAGCAGAAGGCAAATGCCGGAAATGGAGATCATCGACGTTGAACGGGTCATTGGCGGCATTGAACCCATGCTGGTCAGACTTATCGGCGAGGATATCGAAATTCAGGTCAGCCTTGGTGCCGGGGCGGGTTATGTTAAAGCCCATGCCTCCCAGATCGAGCAGATCCTGATGAACCTGGCGGTCAATGCCAGAGACGCCATGCCCTCCGGGGGCCGGCTTTTTATTGCCACCAGGGCGGCCCGGATTGAAAAAGACAATGAAGAAGCCGAAATCGGGGAACTCCGGCCGGGTTCTTATCTTCTGATTACCGTGGAAGACACCGGCGAGGGTATGGACCGCGATACCCTGGACAGGGTTTTTGAGCCATTTTTTTCCACCAAGTCCAGGGAGAACGGCTCAGGGCTCGGACTTTCCACGGTTTACGGTATCGTGGGGCAGTACGGGGGAAAAGTCCGGGTTTCCAGCCAGCCCGGGCAGGGCACACGGTTTTTGATTTATCTGCCTTTGGTGGAAACGGCCCGGGCTTCTGATGCGGCCGGACCCCAAGAAGAAACAGAATCCAGGGGACTCAACGCTCCGGTTACCGTGCTGGTTGTCGAGGATGATCCGTCGGTGCGGGAGCTTGCGATAAGAATTTTAAAGGATCAGGGCTGCCGGGTGATTGAAACCCGGGATGGATCCGATGCTGTTGAAAAGGCCCAAGCTCTGGAAGAGCCCCTCCATCTGCTGTTAACAGACGTGGTCATGCCCGGCATGAAAGGCCCGGAGGTTTTCAGACGGGTCAGGACCCGGCATCCGGAAATGAAAGTTCTCTATATGTCCGGTTATTCCGGAAACGTACTGGAAAAGACCGATATGCCCAGGCAAAAAGCCGCGTTTCTCCAAAAACCGTTTACCATCCAGGAATTGAGGCGACATCTGGCCATGCTTCTGGGAGATCGGGCCCACAAAGGCGGGCAGAAGCCCACGGGGCCGCCAGTGACTTGATATGATGAAAATGATATCAGTAAAAATATTGTCAGGAATCAGGATATGCCGGATCTGGAATTAACCCCGGTGGCCCGGGCCGTGATGGAAAAGCGTTATCTTGCCCGGGATAACCAGGGCAATATCATTGAAACCCCGGAGCAGCTGTTTCACCGGGTGGCCCGGGCTGTGGCCGAGGCGGACCGGATGTTTGATCCGGGCGCATCCGTGCGCAAAACAGCCGGTGCATTTGAGGCGGCCATGACATCTCTGTCCTTTCTGCCCAACACGCCCTGCCTGATCAACGCCGGCCGGCCCATGGGTCAGCTGGCGGCCTGTTTTGTGCTGCCGGTGGACGATAACCTGGAATCCATTTTTCAGACCCTTAAGGACACGGCCCTGATCCATCAGAGCGGGGGCGGCACCGGGTTTTCCTTTTCCCGGATCAGACCCCGGGGCGATACCATTTTTCCCGCATTCGGCGCTTCCGGCGGGCCGGTTTCCTTTATTGAGCTGTTTGACTCGGCCACTTATATCATTGACCGCAACCAGGTCAGACCCGGGGCCAACATGGCCGTGCTCCATGTTTCCCATCCGGATATCGAGGAGTTTATCCGGGCCAAAACCCGGCATCAGGGGCTGCAGAATTTCAACCTGTCCGTGGCCGTGGACGAGCGGTTTTTAGACAGCCTGGAAAAGGGGGGCCTTTATCCCCTGATTCATTCGCGCACCGGGGCGGTGGTGGGGGAAAAACCCGCCCGGAAAATCATGGACATGATCGCTGAAAGCGCGTGGGAATGCGGAGACCCGGGAGTTTTGTTTATCGACCGGATCAACCGGGAAAACCCCACCCCCGGGCTGGGCGCCATCGAGGCCACCAATCCCTGCGGAGAGCAGCCCCTTCTGCCGTTTGAATCCTGTACCCTGGGCTCGGTGAACCTGACCCGGTTTGTCTCTGATCAGGGAATTGATTATGAGGGCCTGGAGCGGATCGTGACCCTGGCCGTGCATTTTCTGGACAATGTAATCGAGGTCAACCGCTACCCCCTGCGGCGCATCGAGGAATGGAGCCGCACCAACCGCAAGATCGGCCTGGGGGTCATGGGGTTTGCAGATGCGCTGATCACAATGGGTGTGCCCTACCAGAGTCAAAAAGCCCTGGATCTGGCCGAACAGATCATGGGCTGCATTCAGCAGACCGCTGCCGCGGCTTCGGCCCGACTGGCAGAAACCCGGGGCAGCTTCCCTGCATTCGGACACAGCGTGTTTCCGGAAAAAGGTGTTATGCGGCGCAGGAACGCCGCCGTGACAACCATCGCGCCCACCGGCACCATCAGCCTGATCGCCGGGGTCAGCTCCGGGATTGAACCGGTATTTGCATATGAGCTGCGGCGCAAGGTGGTCGATGATGTTATCGAACAGGTCCATCCCCTGTATCAGGCCTGCCTGGACAAGGGGCAGACCCCGCCCAGGGAGATCTTTCAGACCGCCTGGGACGTAGAACCCGAGTGGCATCTCAAAATCCAGGAGGCCTTTCAGAAGCATACGGACAACGCGGTTTCCAAAACTGTTAATTTCCCGGCCGATGCCACCATCTCAGATATCCGCCGGCTTTTTGATCAGGCCGCAGCCATGCAGGTCAAGGGCGTAACCGCATACCGGGACCAGTCCCGCCCGGGCCAGAGCCTTTCGGCCTGCCCGGTGCGGTGTGAAAGATGTGAGTGACCCATTGATTACTCTTCTTCCAGGGTAATGATGATATCGGCCACTGTGGCGCCCTTGCCCTCTTCGTGCACGAGCAGGGGGTTGATGTCCAGTTCCTTGACCTGTGGGCAGTCCGTGACCAGGCCGGACAGGCCCACAAGCAACTTTTCAATGGTTTCAATGTCGGCCTTTGGCTTTCCCCGGTAGCCGGTGAGGATCTGATAACCCCGGACGCTTCGGATCATTCGGCGGGCGTTATTGCGGCCGATGGGCGCCAGCCGGAAGGAAACGTTTTTAAACAGCTCCACGTAAATGCCGCCGAATCCGAACATCAGCAGATGACCAAATCCCGGGTGCCGGTTTACCCCGAGGATGACTTCTTCTCCCCTGGGGGCCATTTTGGTGACCATTACGCCCTGGATTTGTGCATCCGGGTTGTAGTCTTTGGCGTTGCTGACGATATCCGTATATGCCTGCTGCGCTTCCCGGGTGGTTTCAATGTTTAACACCACGGCCTTTGCGTCCATTTTGTGCAGAATCTGGGGGGACACCACTTTCATGACAACGGGAAAGCCCATTTTCTCTGCGGCCTGGCCGGCTTCCTGCGCTGAGCCGACAACTTCAGCGGGCAGGGTGGGGAAACCGTAGCACTGCAGCAGGCGGGCGCCGTCATGCTCGCCGAGCACGGTTTTGCCGCTTTTCAGACATTCATCCACGATCTGTCTGGCCCGGTCCCGGTCAAATGTCAGGTCATACTGGGGCAGGATGGTTCGTGTCAGCCAGCGGGTGGCCTCATATAGCCTGCCCATGGCCCGGGCCGCGTTTTCCGGAAACGCGTAGACCGGTACGTGGTGCTCCTGGAGATACTGCACGCCGGCAGATACGTCCACCACCCCCATAAAGCAGCAGATAATGGGCTTGTCCGTGTTTTTATAGGTCTTGACAATGGCTTTGGCCGTTCCGATGGCATCGGTCATGGACTGGGGGGTTAAAATCATGAGAACGCAGTCCACGCCGTCGTCTTTGATCACCGCATCAAGGGCGTGCTCGTAGCGTTTGCTCGGCGCGTCGCCGATGACGTCCACGGGGTTGCTGAAGTTGGCCGTGGGCGGCAGGTGCTGGCGCAGGGCCGCATCGGTTTCATCAGAGAATTGCGCCAGTTTCAGGCCGGAAACCTCGGTCATGTCCGTGGCAATGATGCCGGGTCCGCCGGCGTTGGTGATAATGGCGGTGCGGTTTCCCGCGGGCAGCCGGTTTGCGGAAAACACGCCCGCGTAGTCAAACAGTTCATCCACGGTATCCACCCGCATGATGCCGGCTTCATCAAAAATGGCGTTGTAAACAGCTTCTGACCCGGCCAGTGAGCCGGTGTGCGAAGAGGCGGCTTTTGCTCCTGAGGCGGTCTTGCCGGACTTGATCACCAGAATCGGCGTGGGACGGTGATCCGAGGTGATGTGCTTGAGCTTGTCCACGAAATTTTCCCGCATGCGCAGCTCTTCCATGTAGACCATCATCACCCGGGTTTCCGGGTCCTTGTGATAGTACTGCAGCAGGTCGAATTCATCCACGTCCGCCTTGTTGCCGATGGAGATAAACTTGGAAAAACCGTATCCCCGGGACATGGCAAAGTCGAGCACGGCCGTGCAAAGCGCCCCGCTCTGGGAGATAAACGAGATGTTGCCGTATTCGGGCAAGTGGGTGGAAAAGCTGGCGTTTAACCGCACGTCCGGATGGGGGTTGATGACCCCAAGGCAGTTGGGACCCACCAGGGGAATATCGGCCCGGCGGCAGACATCGGCGATCTCGGTTTCGATCTGCGCGCCTTCGCCCCCGACTTCTTTGAATCCGGCCGAGACAATGACAATACCCCTGATGCCTTTTTCCACACAGTCGCGCACGGCCTGAAGGGCCAGCTTTGGCGGCAGGATGATCATGGCCATGTCCACCGGGTCCGGGATTTCCGTGATGGATTCGTAGCATCGCACGCAAAGAATGGATCGGGCCTTGGGGTTGACCGGGTAGAGGGTCCCTGTATATTCGCCCCTTAAGATATTGGCAAAAATGTCATGGCCCACTTTGCCGGGCGTCGACGAGGCGCCGAGCACGGCAACGGATTTGGGGGAGAAAATCGCGTCAAGTCTTTCCATTATACTCTCTTTCAGATTTTTTTATGTTTGCATTCTTCGAAATTGCACAAGTCTTGATTTTGACCTTTACTGCGCCATATGAATCAGACTTCATTCTAAGTAACTTCAAAAAAGTTGCTGTTCGTGCCTGGTTCTATAATTTTCGCCTGATGCCGGCCCGGTGGCGGTTTGCTCCCTGCTGACCGCTTGCGCGCTCAATGCGACTCGCAAACCATCCCCGGGCCGGCATCAGGGCCGACTGTGTGCAAACTTTCACACCAAGGGAGTCGGAAGGAACACATTCAAGTCTTAAAAAGCGTTGTTTTCATGCCCGGCCGCAGGGCTTCTTCCTGACAAACAGCGGACGCCGTGAAAAGCTTTTTGCGATGTTATCATCGTTGATGGAGTCGTGAAAAGTTCTAAAACGGATATAACCGCCAACCAATAAAAAAATAACTTCTTGATTTTACTTAACACTTAATCCTTTAACACTGCCTGTAAAAAATACTTTTTACAGGCTCATCATCATTGTAACCGCCAAACACAAATAATGCAAACCCCCGGCCTATCGGACAATGGAAATGCCGATGCGCACGGCCCGGGTTCGTTCCCGGTAGTCCAGCAGGCTTTCGGCCAGGGCATTGACGTACTGGGCCTGGAGGTAAACATCAATATCCACGGGCAAAAGGCGGTGAAGCGGGTATGTGGCGTCAAACTGCACGGATGCACCTTCTTCCGCCCACCTGAAATGTGAGCCCAGCACCAGGCCTTCTGACCGGCCGGCCTTGATTTCAAGGTCAAAATAGCCCCGGTAACGATACAGGTCCCTGTTGGTATCATCATGGTTTCCGGCGTAAACCCACATCTTCGGCGCCACCTGGACACCCAGCCCGGTGTTTTCATGAAACCAGATAAAAACCGGGCGGATATAGGCGTAATTGGTGCTCCGCGACTCAAGTCCGCCCCGGCCGTTGGATTCGTGCTGGAACCCGGTCTGGACAAACAGGCGGGAAATGCTGTTTGAGTCCTTTAGCAGATTGGGGGAAAAAAAGAAAATCTCGGGCTTGTAACTGGTATCCTTAAATGGCTGGGATGTCGAGCCCAGATCCCAGAAAGATGTCTGGGTATAGCCGAGATAAAATTGCCTGGCCCAGGGATATTTCCGGGCAATCTTTTTTTTGGGGTTGAAAAACCGGTATTTCAGGCTGATCTGGAATGCGCTTTCTTCAGGATCCACGCCCGCCAGAAAATACATGGGTTTGTAGGCTGAAATGTTTTCCAGGTACGGCTGGTAAAGGGAAAACATGGAATCCATGGTCTGAAAATTACCATCTTTATCTCCTGTTTCGGCAGCAGTCCTCTCTGAATCCTGAAACACAGGGGTTTGTGCGCTGATTTTTTCCGTATGCGCAATGCAGAGTGCAATCAGGACAATCATCAGGATCAATGCGTTCCGGTTCATTGGCAGGCTCCTGTTTTGCAGTTTTAAGGGGCGGGGCGCCTTTTCCTTTATATTGAAAACATATTTTTTACAGATTTACAAGGAGTTATAAGGTCAGGGGGCTGTTTCCGTCTGTCAAAAGAACAGATGTTATTTTTTTAAACAATGTTATTGACATGGAAAATTTTCTGTGCAAGGGTTTTGGGTAAATGCACAATTTGCACATTTTGCATAATTGATGGCGCCGTAAAAAGTCTGATTTCAGATGGTGCCGTAAAAAGTTCAAGATCAAGGATTGCGCAAGTTCGAAGAATGCAGCGTACTTAGCCGTACGTGAAATTCTGAGAAATTGCGCGTAACGCAGATATTGGACTTTTACGGCGCCATCATAATTGCACAGGAAAAGGCCATGGGCATTGAGCTTATCTATTCCAGGCCGTGTCTGATTTTCGGATGCGGCAATCCGCTTTTTGGTGATGACGGATTCGGTCCGAAAGTCATTGAGCATCTCCGGCAGCACCACCAGCTTCCGGAAAGCGTGGGGTGCATGGACGCCGGTACCGCGGTAAGAGACCTGCTTTTTGATATCCTGCTTGCGGAAAACAAGCCCCGCCGGATTCTCATCATTGATTCCTCCCGGCAGGAAGGCCGGGCTCCCGGCGAGATTTCAGAGATTGCCGTGGACGGGATCACCCCGGAAAAAACCAGCGATTTTTCCCTGCACCAGTTTCCAACCACCAATATGCTCACGGAACTCAGCACCGGAACCAATGTGGAAGTCCGTGTGCTGGTGGTCCAGCCTGAATATATTCCGGATGAAATTGCCCCCGGCATTTCCGCGTCCGTGATGGCTGCGGTGCCGGAAATGTGCCGGCATATCATGGATATCATAGAAAAGGAGCCGTTATGATCGAAATCCGTCCAAGCCGGCTGGCCAGCCTTCTGGGTGTGCACCGCAACACGGTCCGCAACTGGATCAGAAGCGGCAAGCTTGCGGCAAAGCCCGGGGTGGGCAAACGCTATGTGATTTCCCGATCGGAACTGGCCGAATTTCTCCGGGCCAGACAGGTTTCGGCCGGGGTCATCCAAGAGTTGACAGACCGGCAGACCAGAGCTTCTGCCGGTGCGGGGAAAACCCGTTACCAAAAACCAGATATTGACAGAGAGGTGCCCATGTCAGACAAACCCGTGGGATCCGTGATGGTTGTGGGCGGCGGCATTGCCGGAATCCAGTCGGCCCTGGACCTGGCCGAGTCCGGCTATTTCGTCTACCTGCTGGAGAAAAGCCCGGGCATCGGCGGCAACATGGCCCGGTTGGACAAAACCTTTCCAACCAATGACTGCGCCATGTGAATTCTTTCGCCGAAACTGGTCGAGTGCGGTCGGCACTTGAATATTGAACTTCTGACCCTTTCCGAAATCGTGGACGTGGCCGGTCAGGCCGGCAACTTCACAGTCACCGTAAAAAAGAATCCCCGCTACATCGACATGGACAAGTGCATCGCCTGCGGCATCTGTGCCCAGCGCTGTCCCAAGAAAGTCGATGATGAATTCAACATGGGCATTGCCAAGCGCAAGGCCGCCTACATCCCTTACGGGCAGACCGTTCCGCTCAAGTATGTCATTGATCCGGTCAACTGCCTTTATTTTACCAAGGGCAAATGCCGGGCATGCGAAAAATTCTGTCCCACCGGGGCCGTCAATTTCGAGGACAAGGAGGAAATCCTGGATTTCAGCGTGGGTTCCCTGATTCTGTCCCCGGGCTTTAAACCCTATGACCCGTCCGGGCTGGATTTTTACGGATACGGAAAAATCCCGGATGTGGTCACCAGCATGGAATACGAACGGATGCTTTCGGCCGGGGGGCCGTTTCAGGGACATCTGGAGAAGCGCTCTGACGGCAGGGCGCCGAAATCCATCGCCTGGATCCAGTGTGTGGGATCGCGCAACACCAATCAATGTGAAAACGGCTATTGCTCCAGTGTCTGCTGCATGTATGCCATGAAACAGGCCCTGATCACCGAAACCCATATTGCCGGCGGCGGCGAGCAAACCATTTTCATGATGGATCTGCGCGCACACGGCAAGGAGTTTGAGCGCTATCACCAGTATGCCCTGGAGCATAATGTCCGGTTTGTCCGGGCCCGTCCCCACACCATTGATCCCGGCCCGGGCAATTCCGGGGTGTCCATGCGCTATGTCACCGAAGACGGCCGCACAATGAAGGAAGATTTTGACATGGCCGTGCTTTCCGTGGGCATGGAAGCCTCTGATGATGCCCGCCGGCTGGCTGAAAAAACCGGAATTTCACTCAATCATTATCAATTTGCCCAAACTTCGAGCTTTAAACCGGCTGCCAGCACCCGGGAGGGGATTTTTATCGGCGGCGCCTTTGGCGGGCCCCTGAATATCCCCACGGCCGTGGCCCAGGCCTCATCGGCCGCAGCAGAGGCAGCCCGGGGACTGGCCTCATCCAAAAACAGCCTGACCCGGGAAAAGAAATACCCGGCTGAAACAAACATCGCCGGCAAGGAACCGCGCATCGGCGTGTTTGTCTGCTCCTGCGGGGTCAACATTTCCAGCACCGTTGACGTGGAGGCGGTGGTGGAATACACCAAAAGCCTTCCCAATGTGGTGTTTGTGGAAAACAACATGTTTTCCTGCTCCACGGATACCCAGCACATGATGGCCAAGGCCGTGGCGGAAAACGAATTAAACCGGATTGTTGTGGCGGCCTGTTCTCCCCGTACCCATGAGCCCCTGTTTCAGGACACCCTAAAGGAGGCAGGATTAAACGGGTATCTGCTGGAAATGGCCAACATCCGCAACCACAATGCCTGGGTGCACCAGAAGGAGCCGGAAAAAGCCACGCAGAAGGCCATGGACCAGGTGCGCATGGCCGTGGCCAAGGCACGCATGGTTCAGCCATTGGACAAGCTCCAGGTGGACGTGATTCAAAAAGCTTTGGTGGTGGGCGGCGGCCCGGCCGGCCTGAGCGCAGCCCTGGGCCTGGCAGATCAGGGATATGAGACGGTGTTGGTGGAAAAAACCGGTCAGTTGGGCGGAAACGCGTTAAACATCCGCAAAACCGCAAAAGGAGAAGACGTTGGCCCGGCCCTGCGCGAAATGATCCGGAATGTGGAGGCCAACCAGCGAATCCGGGTGCTGAAAAACGCCCGCCTGACGTCTGTTAACGGAATTGTGGGCAGTTTTTCCAGTGATGTGGAAGCAGAGGGCAAAACCGAGCACATTGAATACGGCGCAGCCATTCTCGCCACCGGCGGCCGGGAAACCGTTCCCGAGCAATACCTGTACGGAACAGACAGCCGGGTGATGACCCACCTGGAGTTTGACCGGGAACTGGCCGATCATGCCGGCCGGGTCAAGCAGGCCAACACCGCGGTGTTTATCCAGTGCGTGGGCTCCCGCAACGAAAAACGCAATTACTGCAGCCGTATCTGCTGCACCCACACGGCCAAGTCCGCCATTGAGCTAAAGGAGCAGAACCCGGATATGAACGTCTATGTGCTCTACCGGGATATCCGCACCTACGGCGCCAAGGAGGACTTTTATACAAAGGCCAGAAAACTCGGGGTCAAGTTTATCCGCTATGACCCAAAAGACAACGACCCGGAGGTCTATCAGGAGGATGCGGGCTTAAAAGTCCGGGTCACAGACCCCATACTCGGCCTTCCCGTGGTCATTGACACGGATTACCTGGTTCTGGCCGCAGCCATTGAGGCCAACGAGGTCTCTGACCTGCTGAGCCTGTTCCGGTGCGCCACCAACCAGGACGGTTTCTTAAACGAGGCCCATCCCAAACTGCGGCCCGTGGATCTGGCCGTGGACGGGCTGTTTATGGCCGGCATGGCCGCGTATCCGAAAATGATAGAAGGTTCGGTTTCCCAGGCCCGTGCCGCCGTGTCCCGGGCCGGGGTGATTCTTTCCAGAAACCGGATGTATCTGGATGCGGTCAAGTCCTATGTCACCGAGCAGTGCGACGGATGCGCGGTATGCCTGGATGTGTGCCCCTATGACGCCATTTCCCTCACTGAGGAAACCATAGACGGCAGAAGCGTCAAAAAGGTCAGCACGGAAGCGGCGCTGTGCAAGGGCTGCGGGCTTTGCGAGGCAACATGTCCCAAGCAGGGCATCCAGGTCCACAGCTTTACCAATAATCAACTCCGGGCCCAGGTGCGCGCGGCCCTGGATCTGCCCAATTAAAACGGATGAATGCAATCAGGGAGAACAGCGTCATGTCTGAATCATTTGAGCCCAAAATTATCGGTTTTCTGTGCAATTGGTGCGCTTATGCCGGCGGGGACCTGGCCGGGGTCATGCGCATTCAGTATCCGCCAAATCTCCGGGCCATCCGGGTGATGTGCTCGGGCATGGTCCACCCGGAAGTGGTGGTGGAAGCCCTTTGCAACGGGGCTGACGGCGTCATTGTCATGGGGTGACATCCCGGGGAATGCCATTACCTGGAAGGTAATGAAAAAGCACTGGCCCGAAGCACGGTTATCAAGGCGGTCCTGGAAGATTCGGGCATTGATCCCGAGCGGTTTGCCATTGACTGGGTGTCTTCGGCCGAGGCCCCGCGCTTTGCTGAAGTGGTCACGGAATTCACCCAAAAGATCCGGGCCATGGGGCCCTGTGAAGCCGGTGCCCTGCAGCAGGCGGCCAATTGAGACCTTTGCCTGTTAAAGAAATTTGTCCGGCCGAACAGGGCCTATAGTCCACAGGAGGGGATATGGAAACTTTTTTTGACCTGGTTCAGCAGGTTCAGAAACAGGGATTGTGCCACCGGTGCGGCGGATGCGTCACCTTCTGCACAGCCGTGAATTTCGGCGCCCTGGAGCTGGACCAAGACGGCAAGCCCCGCTATGGGGACATGGAAAAATGCATCGAATGCGGGCTGTGTTATTGTATTTGCCCGGAAATCGAGGAATTCGAGGAAGAAACCCGGCGCAAGGTGGCCTGGAGCGCCCCGAACGGCCGCATCATTGAAACCAGCGTGGTTCGGTCCGCCGATGCTGCGGTGCAGGAAAAGGGAACAGACGGCGGGGTGGTCACGGCCCTTTTGCTGCATCTTTTTGACAACGGCCGCATTGACGGCGCCATTGTCACCAGGCCGGCCGGGCCTTTCATGCGCCGGCCCAGTCTGGCTGTGACCCGGAAGGAGATAGAAGACGCCGCAGGGTTTTATTTTGATACCTCTCACGGTATGAAGCACTTAAGCGACCGGTATGTCACCTATTCCTCCATTGAGAAGTTTGCGCCCATGATGAAAAAGGGTCTGCGCCGGGTCGCCCTGGTGGGAACCCCCTGCCAGATCAAGGCTTACCGCCGAATGGAGGTGCTCGGCATTGTGCCCTCGGATTCCATCCAGTACTGCCTGGGGCTGTTTTGCTCCGGCAACTTCATCTTTGATCCCGAAAGCCGGGAAAAATTGGCGGCCGCTCACGGTTTTGCCTGGGACAATGTCAAAAAGATCAATATCAAGGATTCGCTTTTAATCCACCTGGACAACGGCGAAATCCGCTCAATTGCCCTGGAAGACCTGGAGTTCATGAAGCGCGTGGCCTGCCGGTACTGCCCGGATTATTCAGCGGAATTTGCCGATATTTCCTTTGGCGGCATCGGCGCCCCCGAGGGCTGGACCACGGTGATCACCCGCACCCCCCTGGGCCGGGCTGTACTGGCAGACGCCCGGGACAATGCCGTGGAGGAGCTTGACCAGCGGCAAAACCCGGGCTATGCATCCGGGGCCCTGGCCCAAATGCAGGAGGCGGCGGACAAAAAAAAGAAAGCCGCCCGGGACAACCGCGGGGAACTGGGCAAAAAGCCGGTGAGCATCAAGGGGTAAAGCGCATCAAATCAATATCCAAACGTGTCTGAGAGGAAAATCATATGGCAGCAAAAGTGGCAAGCGACTGGCTCAATGCCTGTTCCGGGTGCGAGATCGCCATTGTGGATATGGGCGAGCGGCTGCTGACCGTGCTGGATCTCGTGGAGTTTGTGCATCTGCCCGCGCTCATGGATCACAAGTATTACGGCCAGATGGGCGACGGGGCGCACCTGAGCTTTCCCGAAGCCGATCTGGGCATTATCAGTGGGAGTATCAAAAATGAAGAACATCTTGAAGTGGCCCTGGAGATGCGCAAAAAATGCGGGGCCATTATTGCCCTGGGCACCTGCGCCACCCACGGCGGCATCCCGGCCCTGGCCAATTCCTGGGCCAATGACGCCATGCTGGAGCGCTACTATTCCACCGAGACCACAGACGCCTGCGATGCCGTGCCCGCAGACGGCGTACCCCCCCTTCTGGAAAATGTATCCGCCCTTGATGAAAAAATCAATGTGGACATCTACCTGCCCGGATGCCCGCCCCATCCGGACCAGGTGTTTGGCGCCCTGGCCGCGTTTCTGGAGGGAAAAACACCGGAGCTCCCAACAAAAAGCGTTTGCGACACCTGCCCCACCCAACGGGAGGGCAAGGGAAAGATCGGCAAACTGCGTCGTTTTCTGCAGGCCCCGCAATACAAGGGTGCGGATGAGCCCCTGGACCAAATGCGCTGTTTGCTGGAGCAGGGGCTTTTGTGCATGGGTCCGGTGACCCGGGCCGGCTGCGGCGGTGACGGGGTTGTGCCCCGGTGTATTTCCGCCCGGGTGCCGTGCCGCGGATGCTACGGCCCTGTGCAGCCCGGGGGCAACCAGCGGCTGGATATGTTAAACGCCCTGGCCTCAAACGGTATTGATCCGGCATCGCTTCCGGAAACCGTTTCCATGCTCCGGTTTTCCGGCGGGCACGGAATGCTGAAACCGGCCCGCAGATAAAAGGAGGTTTTATGACCGAAACACGCACCATTAAAATTTCGCCCATCACCCGGATCGAGGGCCATGCCTCCATTGCCATTGAGTTGGATGATGCCGGCAACGTGGCTGATTCCAAGGTTCATTTCCAGTCCATCCGGGGTTTTGAAAAATTCGTTGAGGGAAAACCCGCAGAGGAACTGCCCAGGATCGTAAACCGGATCTGCGGGATCTGCCCCTGGCACCATCACCTGGCCGCCAACAAGGCCGTTGACCGGTGTTTTGGCGTAACGCCCCCGCCGGCGGGCCAGAAACTGCGCGAGCTGATCCAGACCATCGCCCAGGCAGAAGACAAGCTTCTGCATTTCTTTTTTCTGGCAGCCGCTGATTTTGTGATCGGCCCGGATGCGGACTATGCCGTGCGAAATGTCATCGGCGTGGCCAAGGCCAACCCGGATCTGGCCAAAAAAGTGGTGCAGATGCGCTACAAGGCCAAGATGATGATCGAGAAATTCGCCGGCAAGGCCATCCACCCGGTGGCCGCTGTAACAGGCGGATTTGCCAAAGCCATGACCGAAGAAGACCGCAAGTGGATGCTGGAGGGCATGCGCGAAATCTATGATTTTGCCCGTTTCACCATTGATTTTGCAAAAAAGGATATTTTTCCCAAATATATGGATGCGATCGCCAGTCTCGGGGTGATCAATACCGGGTTTATCGGCACCGTGGACAGCGCCGGGGCCCTGAATCTTTATGACGGAAAAATCCGGCTCATGAAAGCCGACGGCTCCTATACCGACTTTGACGTCCAGGATTACACGGATTATCTGGGCGAACACGTCCCCTCCTGGTCTTACGGAAAATTTCCCTATGCCAAATCCTGGAACGAGGGTTTTTCCCTGGACCTCGACAACCCCAAAGGCATTTACCGCTCCAACACCCTGGCCCGGATCAACGTGGCCGATCACATGGCCACCCCTGCGGCCCAGGCGGAGCTCGAGGAATTCCGGCAGCTCTTTGGCCGGCCGGCCCAGGCCACGCTGCTGTATCATTACGCCCGGTTAATCGAGGAGGTTTATGCCTGCGAGCACGCCATTGAAATGCTTGAAGACCCGGAGATCACCGATCCAAACGTGCGCGCGGAAGCCGAACCCAAAGCCGGCCGCGGCGTGGGCTGCGTGGAAGCCCCCCGGGGCACCCTGATCCATGATTATTCCACGGATGATAACGGGCTGATCACCCGGGCCAACATGATCGTGGGCACCACCCACAACCTGGGGCCCATCAACATGAGCGTGGATCAGGCCGCAAGATCCCTGATAAAAGAGGGCCACGTGGACGAGGGCATCTTAAACAAGGTGGAAATGGCGGTGCGCGCCTATGATCCATGAGTCTCCTGCGCCACACACAGCCTGGACGGCGGTGTCGCAATGGAAATGACCATCCGTGATGCAAACGGCAATGTTATTAAAACCTTCAGCAACTAAGAAAAAAAGCCCATGTGTCTTGCCATTCCCTCGAAAATCGTGGCCATTGACGGTGATACGGCAGTCATCGATGTTGACGGGGTGCGGCGCAAAGCCGGCCTGATGCTGGTGGAAGACGTCTGCGTGGGGGATTACGTGATTGTTCATGCCGGCTATGCCATCAGCCGTATTGACGAAGATGCGGCTTTGGAAACCCTGGATCTGATGAAGCAGGTGTTTACATGAGTCCGATGGTTTCCGCCCGCAGGCTTGACATCAAAGGCATTGTCCAGGGCGTGGGTTTCCGCCCCTATATCTATCAGCTGGCAGCCGCCCATGATCTGAAAGGATCTGTTGTCAATACAGGTTTCGGGGTCCGGGTCCATGTGGAAGGCCGGCCGGATAATGTGGCCGGGTTCTGCCGGGCCATGGCAACCCATGGTCCGCCCATGGCCCGGATCACGGAAATCACTGAACATCAGAGCCCGCCTGCCGGGTTTTCGGATTTTACCATCGGCCAAACAGACCGGGGCACGGCTTCGGTCAACACATTTGTCTGCCCGGACACGGCCGTCTGCGCAGACTGCCTGCGGGAGATGCATGACCCCCGGGACCGGCGCTACAAATATCCGTTTATCAACTGCACCAACTGCGGGCCCCGCTACACCATTGTCTGTGATCTTCCCTATGACCGGCCCTATACCACCATGAAGCACTTTGAAATGTGCGATCAGTGCCGGGCCGAATACCATGACCCGTCCAGCCGGCGGTTTCATGCCCAGCCCAATGCCTGCCCGGTGTGCGGGCCCGGGGCGGTGGTTTGCCACAGCACGGGCCAAAAAATCCCGTGCACAGATCCCATTGCCCATGCCGCAGACCAGCTCAAAGCCGGCGCCATTGTGGCCATAAAAGGCCTGGGCGGCTTTCATCTGGCTGCGGATGCAGCAAACTGCAAGGCCGTGGCCGGGCTGCGCCGGAAAAAGGGCAGGGCGGAAAAGCCCTTTGCCGTAATGGCCCAAAGCCTTGAGCACATCCGGGCATTTGCCCGGATCCGCCCGGAAGAAAAGGATCTGCTCACTTCCGGCCGGCGGCCCATTGTCCTGGTGGAAAAAAAAGCGCCCGGTTTTCTCTGCCATGCCGTGGCCCCGGACAATCCCTGTTTCGGCGTGATGCTGCCATACACGCCCCTGCACCATCTGTTGCTTGAACACGGGTTTGCCGCCCTGGTGATGACCAGCGGCAATGCAGCCAAAGAGCCCATTGTCACAGACAATGAGGGTGCATTTTCTGCTCTTGGTGGGATTGCCGACTGTTTTCTCATCCATGACCGGGATATCTGCGTGCGGGCAGATGATTCCATTGTGCGCCATGCGGCCGGCACACAGCTCGCCATCCGCCGGTCCCGGGGATATGCCCCGGCTCCCCTGGCTTTGAATTTCCGGTGCCCGCAAATCCTGGCCTGCGGGGCGGAATTGAAAAATACGGTATGCCTGACAAAGGATGAAAACGCGTTTTTAAGCCAGCATATCGGGGACCTGGAAAATCCCGGGGCTTTTGATTTTTTCAGATCCACCATCGATCATCTCCGGGGTCTTTTTGACATCACACCGGAGCTGGTGGCTCATGACATGCACCCGGATTACATGAGCACCCGCTATGCCATGGCCCAATCGGCAGTCAAACACGTGGCCGTCCAACATCACCATGCCCATGTGGTGTCCTGCATGGCGGAAAACCGGATTTCGGACACGGTCATCGGCCTGGCTTTTGACGGCACCGGATACGGCACAGACGGCCGGATTTGGGGCGGTGAGGTGCTGGTGGCAGATGCCGCCGCATTTGTCCGCGCAGCTCACCTCCAATATGTGCCCATGCCCGGCGGCAATGCCGCAGTTGCCGATCCGCGGCGCATGGCCGCCGGGTGGCTGCATCAGGCATTTGGAGACCAGTGGGTGAACCTGGAATTGGAATGCGTCCGCAGCCGGGACCCGGAAGAACTGACCGTGATTTCCCGCATGATTGAAAAACAGGTCAATTCCCCTTTGACCTCGAGCATGGGCCGGCTTTTTGATACCGTGGCCGCGATTGCCGGCATCCACTCCGGTCCCGTGGAATTCGAGGGCCAGGCCGCCATAAAGCTGGAAGCCGCAGCCGGTCCAAGCCCCGGCCTGCTGGAGCAAAAGACATGCTACCCTTTCCAGCTTCCGGCAGAAATCGGCGGTGCCATTGAAATCCGGCCCCTGATCCGGGCGGTTGTTGATGACGTGCAGGCCGGCCGATCAGCAGCCGAAATCAGCCGCCGGTTTCATTCCACTCTGGTTTATCTGTTTTCCCAAATCTGCGATCAGATCCGGGCCCGTCAGGGCATCAGCCGGGTGGTGCTCACCGGCGGGGTGTTTCAAAACGCCTGTTTGCTTTCAGCCATGGCCGGCCGGCTAACGGCCATGGATTTTTCGGTTTACACCCACGGCCTTGTGCCGGCAAACGACGGGGGCATCAGCCTGGGCCAGGCTGTTGCGGCCGCAGCAGGGATGCCATAGGCAGGACATGGAACATACCCATCATTACAGGGACGGCAGACTCTGCCGCAGGCTCGCTGAACAGATCGCATCAATGTGCGCAGAAGACCTCCGGATCATGGAGGTCTGCGGCACGCACACGGTTTCTGCGTTCCGTCACGGTATCCGCACCCTGCTGCCCCGGTCCCTGTCTTTGATTTCCGGGCCCGGATGCCCGGTCTGCGTCACAGATCAGGCAGAACTGGATGCGTTTATAGAAATCGCCAACATGCCGGATACGATTCTGGCAACATTCGGCGATCTCATGCGCGTGCCCGCAACCGGGTCCTCCCTTCAGAAGGAAAAGGCCAGAGGAAAAGATATCCGGATGGTGTATTCCACCATGGATGCCCTGGATCTGGCCCGGGCCAATCCGGACCAACAGGTGGTGTTTGCCGGTGTGGGCTTTGAGACCACCGCGCCCACCATCGCCGCCTCAATTCTTGCCGCGCATGCGGAAAATTTAAGCAATTACAGCGTATACTGCGCCCATAAGCGTGTGCCTCCGGCCCTGGATGCCCTGATGCATCTTTCCGGTGTTGAAATCCACGGATTTCTGCTGCCCGGTCATGTTTCGGTGATCATCGGCGAGCAGGCCTATGCGGCATTTTTTGAAAAACACCGGATCCCGTGTGTTATTGCCGGATTTGAGCCCGCAGACATGCTTTACGCCATTGGCCGGCTGGCGGAAATGATTGCATCCGGCACCCCGGGCCTGGAAAATGCTTATGGCCGGGCTGTTTCCGCACAGGGCAATCTCCGGGCCCGGCAGGTTATGGACCGGGTGTTTGAAACCACGGACGCCCTCTGGCGGGGACTTGGCCGGATTGCCGACAGCGGACTGGCCATTGGCGAGGAATTTGCCGATTTTGATGCGGCCCGGCGGTTTTGCGTAAATGTCCGGCCGGCTGCGGCCCCGGCCGGCTGCGCCTGCGGCGAGGTGCTCACCGGCAGATGCCTGCCGCCCCAGTGCCCGCTTTACGCCGGCGTGTGCACCCCTGCCCACCCGGTGGGGCCCTGCATGGTTTCAAGCGAGGGAACATGTGCGGCATACTGGAAATACAACCGATGATCAGGCGGATGGGATAGATGAAACACCATACCATTGTGCTGGACCACGGCAGCGGGGGGCTGCTTTCCCATGAGCTTACGGAAAAAATCATGCTCCCGGCATTTGATAACCCGGTGCTGTCCCGGCTCGACGACAGTGCGGTGCTTGAGTCGCAAAAAGGGCGCATGGCGTTTTCCACGGATTCGTTCGTGGTGGATCCTCTGTTTTTCCCTGGGGGCAACATCGGGGATCTGGCGGTCAACGGCACGGTCAACGACATTGCCATGAGCGGGGCTGTGCCCTTGTATTTAAGTGCCGGGCTGATCATCGAGGAAGGCTTTGCCATCCGTGACCTGGAAACAATCATCGCCTCAATGGCTGCTGCCGCCCGGCAGGCCGGGGTCAGCATTGTTGCCGGCGACACCAAGGTGGTGCCCCGGGGGGCGGCGGACAAGCTGTTTATCAATACCTCGGGGGTGGGCTGGATTGCCGGTGATTTTGAAATTAACGCCGCCAATGCCCGGGCCGGGGACTGTGTTCTTTTAAGCGGCACCATGGCCGATCACGGCATGACCATCTTAAACCAGCGGGAAGGGCTGAGCTTTGATGCGGACGTGAAAAGCGACAGCGCGGCGTTAAACGGCCTTGTGGCGCGCATGCTTTCCGCCGCCCCGGACGGCATCCGGGTGCTGCGGGACCCCACCCGGGGCGGAGTGGCAACGGCTTTAAATGAAATTGCCCTGGCCTCGGGCACGGGCATCCAGATCAATGAATCAAGCCTTCCGGTGCGCAAATCCGTATCCGGACTGTGCGAACTTCTGGGCATTGATCCTTTGTATGCGGCAAACGAGGGAAAGCTCATCGCCATTGTTGACAGGGCCTGTGCCGATGCCGTGCTTGCCGCGCTCAGGCAGGACCCCCTGGGCGCTGATGCCTGCATTATCGGCCAGGCCATGGCCGACCACCCCGGCCGGGTGGTCATGGAAACAGCCATCGGCGGCCGGCGCATCGTGGATATGCTCACCGGCGGTCAGCTTCCCCGTATCTGCTGATATAGTGCCTGAACGAAAACCGTCTTTTCCGCCAATCTCTGCGCCCGGCTCAAATTTTAATCCTCAGGATACGCCGCGTAACTTGTTTGATTTTCTGTCCGGTTCGGGTTATTCTCTGTCATTGGCAGCGTAAAAACAAGGTCCATTTCTGGTAACCGGTTTCCGGAAAAAGGTGGCGGATGTCGTATATATTGCCTGTTGTTCTTCTTGTAATCGGTCTTTTGCTCCTGATCAAGGGGGCGGAATTCCTGGTGGAAGGTGCCGGTTCCATTGCCCGGAGATACAGGATCTCGGATCTGGTGATCGGTCTGACCATCGTGTCCTTCGGCACTTCCGCTCCTGAACTGTTTGTCAATGTCACCGCAAGCCTTCAGGGCAATGCCGGTATTGCCATCGGCAATGTTCTGGGCAGCAACATCGCCAATATCCTTTTGATCCTGGGTGTATCCGCCCTGATTTACCCCCTGGCCGTGTCCCGTGGCACGGTATGGCGGGAAATTCCCTTCAGCCTGCTGGCTGCGGCGGTGCTTTGGATTGCCGCCAATGACCGGCTGTTGGACGGCTGGGTTTACAGCGATATCTCCCGCTCTGACGGCCTTGTGTTTCTGCTGTTTTTTGCCATTTTCCTGTATTACTCGGCCAGCATTGCCGGAAACATCTCTGCCAACGGCCGGGACCTTCCCCTGCAGCAGCGCAGCATTGGCGCATCTCTGGGCCTTGTGGCGGCAGGTCTGGCGGGTTTGGCCCTGGGGGGCAAATGGATCGTGGACGGTGCCACACACATTGCCCTTTCCTTTGGGATGAGCCAGGAGATGGTCGGCCTGACCATCGTGGCAGTGGGCACTTCCCTTCCCGAGCTGGCCACCTCGGCCATGGCCGCCTGGCGCAAAAACGTGGAAATCGCTGTGGGCAACGTGGTGGGCTCCAATATTTTCAATATTTTTTTCGTGCTGGGCATCAGTTCGGTGATCAAGCCGCTTCCCTTTCACCAGGGGGCCAACCTGGACATCGGCATGGTGGTGGTGGCCAGCCTGATTCTTTTTGCCACCATGTTTTTCGGCCAGCGCCGCCGCCTGGACCGCTGGGAGGGGGCGGTTATGCTGGTGCTGTATGCGGCCTACCTGGTATACGTGGTCATGCGGGGATAGTTTTGCGGCCGGCTATTCCTTTTTTTTCTCGTCTGCCTTGACCCCGATTTTGTCAAAGATTTTCTGCTTGATCTGTTCGTTGAACACGTTCCACTTGTGCTGCTGGAAATCCTGGTCCCCGCTGCCGGAAAGAAATCCCACGGGGATGTGAAATCCGCCGGCAGACATTTTTCCGCCCCCGAAATACTTTCCGCTGGCGTCTTTTCCAAACACGTCCTTGATAAACTGGTCCGGATCAATGGTGATCCGGTTAGTGCGCATGGAGCCGATCACCGCTTCCTCCCAGTTGTCTCCGGTGACAATGCCGTAGACAATGGCGGTGTGCACGTTTTCCTCTGTGAGCAGAAAATCCGCGGCCTGGGGAATGGCGTCCCGGTCCTCTGCGCGCAGGTAGCCCACCCCGGCAAAGCAGAAATTCTGGACGATTTCCCGGCTGCCCAGGGCCTTGTGAATCACCTTCATGGTCTGCCTGGACCGGGCTTGGTTCATGATCTGAGAAAGCAGGTCCCGGTCCCGGTACCTGGACAAAAATGCCGCTGCATGAAAATCCTGTTCCCGGGCGTTGATAAACCCGTTTGTATCCGTGATAATGCCGTGGGTCAGGGAGGTGGCCATGAGGATGTGGTTTTTGTCCGAGGAGTTGATCTCCATGATGCCGTTTTCCAGGTATTGGGCATAAATGGAGGAGGCTGCCCCGATTTTGGGGCGGATATCCCTGAACTGCGCCTTTAGCCGATCCTGTGGTTCATGGTGATCCACAATGATCAGCGGCGGCACGTCGGCTTTTTCCAGAGCATTGAGCAGGGCGCCGGCCGTTGTCCCCTGGTTGTCCAGAAAAACCGCTCCGTCATAGGTCTTTAGATCTATTGAACCCTCGCACCGGATCAGTTCAATGCCCATGAGTTTGACCAGGGCAATGTTTTGCTGATGGCTGATGCGGCCGCAGTAATAGATATCCGCCTGGATATCAAATTCCCTGCTGATGATCTGGTGGGCAAACCCGCAGGCAATGGCATCGGGATCCGGAAATTCCTGGAGCACCACCGCATGCTTCTGCCCCCGGAAAGAATCCAGGGCCGCGGCCATGTCCGGGCCTGCGTCCCTGGTTTGGTCCGGATCGGTTTTTTCGGTTTTTTTAGTCTGCATTCTTTTTGTCTCCGGGTTTAGGGGTGGGCTGCTCCCCGGGCAATTCCCGGGTTTTTTCCGTTTCAGACCGTTTTTTTGTTTCCGCGTTCATATCAGCGCCCAGCCGTTGGGCAGTTTCCGTGAGGTGTTCGCACACGGCAGCCAGTTTTGCGGCCTTGCGGCCGGCTTCCACGGCCCGGTTTTTGGCCTCCACGGAGTCGCTGTAAAACTGCCGGATGTTTTCAGGATCATCGCCGGATTCAATGGCCCGGCGCCAGGCATCCATTTTTTCCTCTGCAGCGGATGAGGCTTTTTCGGCCTCCTGTTCGGCTGCTTTTTCCTTTTTGCGGATGTCTGCAAGCCGGTCCAAAACTGCTGCGATATCACCGGCCGTGCCGGCCTCGGGTTCGGCGGCCAGGTCAATGTCTTTTGCCGCCAGCATGGCCGCGGAAACCGGCAGCCGGGAAAGCAGATCCGATAGCGGGCCATCAAACAGGTCCACGGGCTGCTGCTGCTTTAGCTGAAACGGCAGAAAGACAATGGCTGCATCCTTGCTGTAAGCGGCCACGGCATCGCTGTCGGCCCGGGCCACGATTTCGGGCTCTGCCTCGATGCGGATTTCCGCAAGGGTTTCATTGATGTCTGAAACGGTTTTCCCTGTTGCCAGGGCATCTTCGCTCACATCAAGCACCCGGATTTTGGCTTTTTCCCATCCCGGGTTCTGGCGGATCATGTGGGCAAACAAAATCATCAGCCGGCTTGTGGCATCCCCGCGCCACCACACATCCATGCGCCGCTTTTCCGGCGGTATTTTCAGCAGTCTTTCCCATTGGGTTTTTTCCGCGGAAAACAGCAGGATATTGCATCCCCGGGCAAAGGCCGCCTGCAGGTAGAGGCCGAAGCGTTTGGTCCGGTGGGCGGACGGGCTGGACTGGCTCATGTCCAGCCAGTTGGTGATCATGGTGTTGGCGCGCAGCGGGCCGATGCCGTAGGCCTGGATAAGCGTTTCCATGGTGAGCCGAAAATTGGAGCCGGTCAGCACCAGGGCAAACACGTCCACTTCCAGTTCCCGGATGTCTTCCAGAAGTTGCTTTTCCGCGGCCAGGCGCTGGTTTTCGGCCTCCGGGCCCTCGGTTTGCAGGATTTTCACCATGCTGGCAAACCCGCTGTCGCCCTGGATCCAGTCGGCCATTTGCAGCAGGGGTTTGCGCCGGTCCGGGTCATCTGAGAAAATCAGCAGGGCCGGCCGCCAGTTTCGGGGATGTTCCGGGTCTTCAGCCGCCCGGATCAGGTGGTTGCGGATTTGCTGGAACCGGTAGGACCTTTTGCTGTCGGCCCAGCGGGCCGGCCCGGCGGTGCGGATTAAATACTGGTAGATGGCAGACAAAAAGGCCAGAGCCACGATGCCGGCGGTCAGGTCAATGGCCAGCATAACCCCCAGGCAGGCCAGTCCGCCGGCCAGGCTCAGGCGCTTGTCGTAAAACCGAAACGTGGGCCGGAATGCCGGGCTTGCGGCTCGCGCCTCGAAAAAGGTGGCATAATTTAGCAGCCCGTAGGAAATCAGAAAAAACATGGACACCACAGGCGCCACCACATTGAGGTTGCCCAGGGCGATGGTGACAAAAGCGATGGCTCCAGAAAGCAGCACCGCGCGCCTGGGATTGTCCGCCGGCCCGGAGCCCTTGGCAAACAAGAGCAGAAACGGAAAAATCCGGTCTTTGGAAAGTGACTGGAGAATTCGCGGGGCCCCCATAAACGAAGCCATTCCCGAAGACAGGGTGGCGGCGATCACCCCTGCCAGCACCAGGGAATCAATGGCGGCAACCCGCTTCATGGCGTTGTAATCCGTTGCCAGGATGTCGCCGGGCAGGCTGCCGGCAAAAACAACCGCGGCGGCCAGGTAGATGACAATGGAGAGCCCCACTGCGGCAAACGTGCCATTGGGAAGGCTTTTGCCCGGGTCTTTCAGGTCCCCGGACATGCTTACCCCCTGGGTGAACCCGGTAACAGCAGGGAAAAAAATGGCAAAAATCACCCAGAAAGGCGGGCCGTTTTCCGGAGCGGCCAGATTCTGTGTCAACACCGCCGTGTCCCAGCGCAGAATGCCGCCGACAAAAAAGGACAAAATCGCGGCAAATAAAATCACCATGATCAGCGACTGGAACCGCGCGGCCCAGTCCGCGCCCAGCCAGGCAAAAATAAACAGCAGCACCACCGCGCCTGCGGCAATGAGCTGGGCATGCGCCCTTGTTGCAAAAGGCAGCAGTGCGGCCAGCACTTCCCCAAAGCCGATGCTGTAGAAGGCAATGGAGACCGACTGGGCCAGAAACAGCACAATGCCGATGGCACCGCCGAATTCCAGGCCCAGGGTCCGGGAAATCAGGTAATAGTCTCCCCCGCCCTTGACATTGAGGCTGGTGGAGATGGCCGCCAGGGAAAGGGAGGTGAGCACCGAGATGAGATTGGCCAGGGCAATGATGACAAGGGCCCGGATTAGGCCCGCGCTGCCCACCACATAGCCCAGACGCAGAAACAGGATAATACCGAGAATCGTCAGGATACTCGGGGTAAAAACCCCGGAAAAGGTGCCCAGCGTTCCGGTTTTTTTTCCTCCTGCTGCAGGTGGGCTCATGTCCGCAAACCTCGCCGGTCCGGCTTCTAAATATATGAAGGGGGCTCTATGTCATAGAGCACGTTTTCAATGCCCGGAATTCCATTTATTGCTGCACTGATTTCATCGGTGATTTCTTTTTTTGTTTTTTCCCTGAGATATTCTTCGGTCTTAAAGCTGGTGTAGCCGCTTTTGCGGACATTCTGGGTTTCCGCCTTGATATAGACAATTCCGCTGGTGGCGTTTACCGATACCTTTAAATCGGGTTTGCAGTAATTTTCAATGGCCGCTTTCACCCGAGTGCTCAGCGCCAGATCTGCAATGGCTTTTCTTGAATCCGGGGTTGCGGCAAAAGTTTTTCGCCGGGCCGCGTGGCAGATGGTTTCGGCTGCATCTTCAATATTCATTCGCTTGATTCGGATGGTCATCGCATAGCTGTGCGGGTCTGTCAGATCCACCTTGTACAGGTAATGCGCCCAG
The DNA here is from genome assembly GCF_055149105.1 of Desulfosalsimonas sp. NCBI lineage: Bacteria > Pseudomonadati > Thermodesulfobacteriota > Desulfobacteria > Desulfobacterales > Desulfosalsimonadaceae > Desulfosalsimonas > Desulfosalsimonas sp. The sequence goes on from NZ_JBSRLA010000026.1 coordinate 26,064, forward strand.
CGCGCCCGGGTGCTGTCTTCTTCGGTAATATAGCTGATGGCCTCTTTGTCGCTGATGTTATGTTTCTGCCGCATAAAGGCAATGCGGTCGGAAAGATCTGCAATGATACGGATGTTTAATACGTGGGAGATATCAGGCAGCAGGATATGAGAGCCGTGGCCGTGATAGACGATGTTGTCGTCTTTTGCATGTTCCAGCAGTACCGCCTGGATATAGGAAAGGTATTTTTCCTTGCCCCGGGTAAAGCGCTCAAGAACCGAAGGCGCATCGTGAATGGACTGGATGAGTTCCTTTTCAGGAACATTGTAGCGCTGGTTGGCTTCTTCGATCAGGGTTTCCCGGCTCAGGATCTTGTAGCCGAGAATTTCCGCCGTTTTTTCCGCAACTTCCTTGCCATGGCTGAAGCATCCGCGGGAAATGGTGATAATGGCCATGAACTTTCCTCCGTTTTCCTTGTTTTCTGATAAATAGCCAGTTAGACCCGGTGCAGCTTCTGTATCGGGCATGTTCGATGATCTCTTTGCATTATAATAATAACGCCCTGCTTTTAATGTCAAACGATTAAATCGGAGACGTCTTTGGCTTCTTAATGCAAAAAATTAATCAACTGTTATTATTGACAGCAGGATCTTGCCCGCTAAGGGGTCAAACCCTGTTGATTGTTTTTTGTCCGGGTCAAGGGCAAAAATCAAGGTTTGGCGCCTCTATTGAATGGAGGGGAAATGAAAGACAAAAATCAAGGTTTGGGCCCGCAGGGGGTGGTGCTGGATCTCGACGGGGTGATTACGCGGACTGCAGCGGTTCACGGCCGGGCGTGGAAGGACGTGTTTGACGCGTTTTTAAAGGAGCAGGACAAAGATTTTTCCCCGTTTACGGATAAAGATTACCTGACTTACGTAGATGGCAAGCCCCGTTATGACGGGGTCAGTTCCTTTCTGGAATCCAGGGGCATATCCCTTGCCTTCGGCAATCCCGATGATCCGCCCGGAGACCGGACCGTCTGCGGGCTGGGCAACAGAAAAAATGAGCGGTTCAATGACCTGGTCCGCGCCGGCGGGGTGGAGGTGTTTGACACCACGGTGGCGTTGATAAAGGAATTGAAACAATCCGGGACCCGGATCGGAGTGGCCTCATCGAGCAAAAACTGCCGGCAGGTGCTTGAGGCGGCAGGGCTGCTTGATTTGTTCGAGGTGCGCGTTGACGGGGTGGTGTCTGCCGAGCTGGGCCTGAAGGGAAAGCCGGCTCCGGATATTTTTATCACCGCCTGCAACCGGCTCGGCGTGGCGCCCGTTGATGCAGTGGTGGTGGAAGATGCCGTGTCCGGGGTGCAGGCGGGCAGAAACGGCGGTTTCGGCATGGTCATCGGCGTGGCCCGGGAAACCGATCCCGCAATACTGCTCCAAAACGGGGCCGACCGGGTGGTACGGGATATGGGTGAAATCTCACCGGCTGATATCCGCACCTGGTTTGAAACCGGCCTGCCGGAAGATCTGTGGTCTGTGACGTTCCACGATTATGATCCGTCCCTGGAAAAAACCCGGGAGACCCTGCTGACCGCTGGAAACGGGTATTTTGCCACCCGGGGGGCCATGGAGGAATCCGCAGCCGGAGAAATCAACTACCCGGGCACCTACATGGCCGGGGTTTTCAATTGCCTGACATCAACGGTGAGCGGTAAAAACATTGAAAATGAGGACTTTGTCAATTGCCCGAACTGGCTGCCGGTTAATTTCCGCATCGGCTCCGGGCCGTGGATGGATATCAACGCGGTCAAAATCGAATCCATCTGCCGGCGCCTGGATTTTCAAACCGGAATCCTGCACCGGGACATGACCGTGGCCGATGCCATGGGGCGCAGAACACGGATCGTGTCCGAGCGAATCATCAGCATGGCCGATCCCCATGTCTGCGGACTGCGCTACAGCCTCACACCCATCAACTACGATGAAATCATCACCTTTTCCGCTGCCGTCAACGGGGACGTCATCAATGACGGAGTGGAGCGCTACCGGGATCTGGAGCAGCAGCACCTCACGCCCGTGGATCAGAGCGCAGTCGAGGATACCCTTCTGGTTCGGGTGCAGACCACCGAGTCGGCCATTGAGATCGCTGCAGGCGCCAGGGCGGCTGTGGTCTGCGGCGAAAAAATCCATTCGGAGGTCAAACCGGCAGAGGGCCGGGGAGAGCTGCGGTTTTCGGTTCCCGCCCGGAAAAATCAACCCGTGTGCATGGAAAAACTGGCCGCCTTCTGCACCTCGGCCGATGGCAGCACAGAAAGCCCGGCCACGCGCGTGTTTGCCGCCCTGGAAAACACAACTTCCTTTGATGCGCTCAAATCGGCAAGCATCCATGCATGGTCCCGCCTGTGGCAGGAAATGGATATCCGCGTATCCGGGGATCGGTTTTCCCAGAAAATGCTGCGCCTGCACATGTATCATCTTTTGGTCACGGCATCGCCGCACAACACCGGCCTTGATGCGGGTATGCCCGCCCGGGGCCTGCACGGCGAGGCCTACAGGGGCCATATTTTCTGGGATGAGCTGTTTGTGATGCCCTTTTATGACCTGCATTTTGCCGATATTGCCGGATCCCTTCTCATGTACCGCTACCGCCGGCTGGATGCCGCCCGGGACTATGCCCGGGAGCACGGATTTTCCGGGGCCATGTTTCCCTGGCAAAGCGGCCGCACCGGCACCGAGCAGACCCAGACCGTGCACTTAAATCCCCTGACCGGCCAATGGGGCCCGGACAACAGCAGCCTGCAGCGCCACGTGTCTCTGGCCGTGGCCTTCAATACCTGGCAGTATTTCCACATCACCCATGATCTGGCGTTTTTGGAAAACTTCGGGGCTGAAATGTTTTTTGAGATCTGCCGGTTCTGGGCCTCCAAAGCCCGGTGGGACAACGCTCTCAGCCGCTACCGAATCCACGAAGTCATGGGCCCGGACGAATTTCACGAAAAATACCCGGACAAAGACAAGGGCGGGCTCACAGACAATGCCTACACCAATCTCATGGTCCACTGGGCCCTGACCCGGGCTGCAGAGATTTACCGGTACCTGGGCGGCAAGGCCAGAAATACCCTTTGTGAAAAAATCCGCCTGTCAGTGGAAGAGATAGAAAGCTGGACGCAGATGGCGCAAAAACTCAACATCGTGATGCGCGACGGCTTAATCGCCCAGTTTGACGGGTATTTCTCTTTAAAGGAGCTGGACTGGGATCATTACCGCAGCACTTACGGCGATATCCACCGCATGGACCGGATTTTGAAAAAAGAGGGCAAAAAGCCGGACGCCTACAAGGCAGCCAAGCAGGCTGACGTGCTCATGGCGTTTTTCAATCTGGGCGAAAATGCCATCAAAAAAATGCTGGCATCCATGGGTTATGGGCCGTTGGACAATCTTCTGGAAAAAAATTTCGATTATTACATGGCCCGCACCTCCCACGGCTCTACCCTGAGCCGGGTGGTGCACGCAGCCCTGGCCCGGCGCCTGGGCCGCAAAGACATTGCCTGGCAGTTTTACCAGGAGGCCCTTTCAAGCGATTATATCGACATTCAGGGCGGCACCACAAAAGAGGGCATCCACACGGGGGTGATGGCCGCCACAGTGCTCATGGCCATGACCGTCTACGGCGGGCTGCGCATGGACAAAGACGTTCTCTCGGTTGATCCCGGCCTGCCAAAGCAATGGGAAAAAATCGCCTTTGGGGTCTGGTTTCAAAAAAAGCGCTATACATTTGAAATTACAAAAAACAAAGTTATTCTCATTATAGAAGGTCCTGAAGGCGGGGTCGTTTCCGTGGAAGTAAAAGGAAAGACACACCAGGTTTCCTGCGGTGTCAAAACCGCATTTCCTTTATAAGCCTCAGGTTTATCCGTCACACAGGCCCTCAGTATCCGGCTTCTTATCATCCTGAACCTTGAACGTTGAACTTTGAACCTTGAACCAGGGATTTTGCCATGCTCGGAGACGTCTTGTTAATCGAGGAAAAGCACAAGCAGGCAGCCGCCCGGATCGCAGATTACGTCCTGGCCGACCGCCAGCCCGGAACCATCATTGCCATCTCAGGCGAATCCGGATCAGGCAAGTCCGAACTGGCCCATTGCCTGGGCCGGGTGCTGAAAGACAAGGGCTTTGCCGCCAAGCTGGTGCACTCGGACAATTATTACCTCACCCTGCCCAAAGACCGCAACGACTGGCGCAAGGCCCACGGGGCAGAGGCCATTGGGCTAAACGAGTACGACTGGGACCGCATCCAACAGACCCTGGAGGATTTCAGGCGGGGCCGCACCGCCAAGATGCCGTGTATCGACCTGATCACCGACCAGGTCGACACCCTGACCACGGATTTCTCACAAATGGATATGCTGGTACTCGACGGTCTGTACGCCATTGCCGCAAAAAATGTTCATTTCCGGGTGTTCATCGATTTGACCTATCACGAGACCAAAAAGGCCCAGCTTGTGCGCGGCAAGGAAAAGGTGGATGACTGGCGCATGACCGTGCTGGAGCACGAGCACCGGGCCGTGGCCTCCATAAAAAACAAGGCGGATTTCATTGTCACGTCATCATACGAGGTAACACCCGCATGAAAGCAAAAGGATTGCACACACCATGAAAATCTGGCCCGGAACGCCGTTTCCCCTGGGTGCCGTTTATGACGGGGCCGGCACAAATTTTTCCATTTTTTCTGAAATCGCCCACCGGGTGGAGCTCTGCCTGTTTGACGATAACGGCGGCGAGACCCGGGTGGATTTGCCCGAGGTCACGGGATTCTGCTGGCACGGATACCTGCCCGCAGTGGAACCCGGACAGGAGTACGGCTACCGGGTCCACGGTCCGTGGGAGCCGGAAAACGGCCATCGCTGCAACCCGGCAAAACTCCTGCTCGACCCTTATGCCAAGGCCCTTGCCGGACGGGTCCAATGGGACGAGGCCGTGTTTCCCTATGCCTTTGCAGACGGTTCGGACGTGAAAAGCGATGTTGACAGCGCCCCTTTTGTTCCCAAGTGCGTGGTCCATCAGCCCCATTTTGACTGGACCGGCGACCGCCGCCTGCATCTTCCCTGGCATGAAACCATTATCTATGAAACCCATGTCAGGGGTTTTACCATGCAGCACCCGGATATTCCGGAAGACCTGCGCGGCACCTATGCCGGCCTGGCCCACCCGGCCGCCATCGAGTATTTTCACGATTTGGGCATCACGGCCGTGGAGCTGATGCCGGTGCACAAGTTCATCCATGACAAGCGGCTTGTGGACAACAGGCTTTCCAATTACTGGGGGTATAATTCCATCTGCTATTTTGCCCCGCACGATCAGTATGCCGCAGACCGCCGGCCCGGCGGGGTGGTCTCTGAGTTCAAGCAAATGGTCATGGCCTTTCACCAGGCCGGTATCGAAGTGATCATCGACGTGGTCTACAACCACACCGCAGAGGGCAACCATGAAGGGCCCATGCTCTGCTTTAAAGGAATTGACAACGCCTATTACTACCGGCTCACAGACGATGCCCGCTATTACATGGACTACACCGGCTGCGGCAATACCTTGAACATGCGCCATCCCCACACCCTTCAGCTGCTGATGGATTCGCTTCGCTACTGGATCGAGCAGATGCACGTGGACGGGTTTCGCTTTGATCTGGCCTCGGCCCTGGCCCGGGAGCTGCACGATGTGGACCGGCTGTCTGCGTTTTTTGACATCATCCAGCAGGACCCGGTGATCAGCCAGGCCAAGCTCATTGCCGAACCCTGGGACGTGGGCGAAGGGGGATATCAGGTGGGCAAGTTTCCGCCCCTGTGGTCGGAGTGGAACGGCAAGTACCGCGACTGCATGCGCGACTACTGGCGCGGCCAGGACCAGGTGCTGGAAAAGCTGGCCTCCCGCTTTACCGGCAGCTCGGATCTTTATGAAAACACCTCCAGGCTGCCATATGCCAGCATCAATTTCATCACCGCCCATGACGGATTTACCCTAAACGATCTGGTCTCCTACAATGAAAAGCACAACCAGGCCAACGGCGAGGACAACAACGACGGCGAGGACCACAACCGCTCCTGGAACTGCGGTGCCGAAGGCCCCACAGACGATCCTGAAATCCTGGAACTGCGCGCCCGGCAGAAACGCAATTTCCTGACCACATTGTTTTTGTCCCAGGGCGTGCCCATGCTTTTGGGCGGAGACGAAATGGGCCGCACCCAGCAGGGCAACAACAACGCCTACTGCCAGGACAATGAGATTTCCTGGTATGACTGGGAAAACGCGGATTTAAATCTGCAGGCATTCTGCCGCAAACTGATCGCCTTTCGGCGGGAGCACCCGGTGTTCCGCCGCCGCCGCTGGTTCCAGGGCCGGCCCATCCACGGAAGCGATGTCAAGGATATTGCCTGGTTTAACACCGACGGCCGGCAAAAAGCAGAGGAGGAATGGGATGACGCATCCGACCGGACCCTGGGGGTTTTTTTAAACGGCCAGTCCATTCCCAACCCCCATATCAAGGCTGATCCGGTAACCGATGACAGCTTCTACATTATTTTAAATGCCCACCACGAAACCCTGGACGTGAACTTGCCCGGAGAAAAATGGGGCAGCGGCTGGTTCCGGGTAATCGACACCGCTGCAGGCGGTTTTGTGGAAGACGAAAACCGGATCGAACCCGGCGGCGAAATCCGGCTGGAGGGTCGATCGGTTGTGCTTTTCCGGGTTGAGGAAAAGGAGCCCGACGCGCAATGACGGCGCAAACGCAAAACCACATCCCCCGGGCCACCTATCGCCTTCAGTTTCACCCGGGCTTTACCTTTGACCATGCCGCCCAGATCGCAGACTATTTAGGCGCTCTGGGGGTGAGCCACGTGTATGCATCCCCGTATCTGCAGGCAGCTCCCGGCTCCACTCATGGCTATGATGTCACAGACCCGTCCCGCGTCAATGCCGAACTCGGCGGCCAGCCCGGCCATGACCGCTTCTGCAGCGCCCTGGCCAATGCCGGCCTGGGCCAGGTCATCGACATTGTGCCCAATCACATGGCCGTATTCCACCCGGCCGCCAACAAGTGGTGGTGGGATGTGCTCAAAAAGGGCCCTGCCAGCGCTTATGCCGGGTATTTTGACATTGACTGGAATCCCCCGGAAAACCGCCTGGCCGGCAAAATCCTGCTGCCCATCCTGGAAGACCAGTACGGCCGGGTCCTGGAAGCCGGCAAAATCCGGGTGGCGGTTTGCCCGGAACACGGCCTTGTGTGCCAATATCACGATCATGTGCTGCCCCTGCGGCCTGGTTCTGCGGAAAATATCGCAGACCATGCAGACCCGGCCTGCCGGGCCGCGGTCCTGGCTGATTATTTTAACACCAATATCAACGCCCTGGACAACCTCCTGGAAAACCAGCACTACCGTCTGGCCAGCTGGCGCGCCGCATCCGAAGACATCAACTACCGCCGGTTTTTTGCCATCAACTCCCTGGCCGGGGTGCGCGTGGAAGACCCGGCCGTGTTTGAAGCCACCCACGCCCGCATTCTTGACTGGGCGGCACAGGGCCGGGTCTGCGGCCTGCGCATTGATCATCCTGACGGGTTAAAGGACCCGGAGCAGTATCTCAGCCGGCTGCAAAGCGCCGCGCCTGACGCCTGGATTGTTGTGGAAAAAATCCTTCACCCCGGAGAGGACCTGCCCGGTTCATGGCCGGCTGCGGGCACCACCGGGTATGATTTTTTAAATCTTGTCATGGGCTTGTTTGTGGATCCGGCAAACAAAACCGCTTTCACCGGGATTTACGAAAAATTCACCACCCGCAAAACCAGCTACCCAGACCTTGCCCACGCGTGCAAGCACCGGGTTATGGAAGACCTGCTGGGCGCCGAAATCTCCCGGCTGATCCACCGGCTGGTGGCTATCTGCGAAAACCACCGCTGCTTCCGGGATCATACCCGCAAAGAGCTTTCCCGGGCGATCCGGCAGATGCTTGCCTGCATGCCGGTCTACCGCACTTATGTGCGCGAAGACATACCGGCAGACAGAGCAGACACCCAAGTTATCGCCCGCACCGCAGCCGAGGCCAAATCCCGGCAGCCTAAAACCGATCCCCGGCTGTTTGACTTTCTGGCTGATCTTTGCTGCGGCCGGATTGTCGGCGAGGCAGAAACCCAATGGATGCTTTTGTTCCAGCAGGTCTCAGGCCCGGTCACGGCCAAGGGTATTGAGGATACGGCCTTTTACCGGTATCACCGCCTGATCTGCCTAAACGAGGTGGGCGGGGACCCGGAGGCGTTCGGCCTGTCTGCCGGGGCATTTCACGAGGCCATGATTTCCAGGCAGAAGAAATGCCCGGCTGCCATGCTGGCCACCTCCACCCATGACACCAAGCGAAGCGAGGATGTGCGCGCCCGCCTGGCGCTGTTATCCGAGATCCCGGACCAGTGGGGGGCGGCCGTGCGCCGCTGGGCCGCCCACAATGCCATGCACAAGACCGGTCATCTGCCGGATGCCAATATCGAATACCTGCTCTACCAGTCCCTGGTCGGGGCATGGCCAATGGATTCGGACCGGGCCTGCGCCTTTATCCGGAAAGCCGCCCGTGAGGCCCGGGAGTTTACCTGCTGGGAGCAGCCCGATGAAGCCTATGAAGATGCACTGCTGGCCTTTACCCGAAATCTTCTGACAGATTCCTTTTTCATGTCCGACTTTGAGGCATTTGTGGACCCGCTCATCTTCCCGGGCCGGATCAATTCCCTGTCCCAGACCCTTGTGAAGCTCACGGCCCCGGGCGTGCCCGACTTATACCAGGGCACCGAGCTTTGGGATTTGAGCCTGGTGGACCCGGACAACCGCAGGCCGGTGGATTTTGCCCGGTGCCGTCATTTGCTCAAATCCATCAAAGACATGACCCTGGAGCAGATTATGGCAGACATGGATTCCGGCCTGCCCAAGCTTTTTTTAACCAGCCGGGTTCTGGATTTTCGGAGACATCACGCGCATTTGTTTTCCCCGGAGGCCCAGTATCAGCCGGCTGACGTGACCGGCCCGCACCAGGATCATGCCCTGGCGTATCTGCGCGGAAAACAGGCTGCAGTGATCGTCCCGCGCCTGATCATGAACTTTCCCGGCCATTGGGCCGACACCCGGGCCTGCCTGCCCGAGGGCCCATGGGAAAATGTGTTTACAGGCGATTTGTTTACCGGTCCGGAATTTCTTTTCCGGGAAATCCTTGACCGCTTTCCAGTGGCCCTTTTGGTGCGGACAAAATAGTGAAGACAGAACAAATTGAAATAACAATAAATACCATGAAGGGCATAAAGAACACAAAGGGATGTTTAAATTTTTTTTCTTCATGACCTTCCTGCTCTTCATGGTTTAAATTCATTGTTTCCAGGAAAAAGCTGCCTGATGTTTTATTTCCGTTTACAAGGAACAAGCAAATGCCGGTGATTGAAGTCTGGGCCCCTTTTGCCGACAGCCTTGAAGTACAGATCAGCGGGCGGACCATACCGCTTGAAAAAACAGCCGGAAACTGGTGGCGCCTGGGCCAACCCGTTTCCCCGGCAACCGATTACACCTTTGTGGTAAACGGCCAGGACCCCGTGCCTGATCCCCGGTCCATGCGCCAGCCCAAAGGCATTGACGGCCCTTCCCAGACCCTGGATCACAGCGCCTTTGTCTGGGACGATGACGGTTTTCAGCCCCGGCCCCTGTCATCTGCGGTGATCTATGAACTCCATGTGGGCATGTTTTCCCAAAAGGGCACGTTTGACGGCGTGACCGGGCACCTGGATCATCTTTTGGGCCTGGGCGTCACCCACGTGGAAATCATGCCGGTAAACGGGTTTTCCGGCACCCGCGGCTGGGGATATGACGGGGTTAATTTGTTTGCCCCCCACGAGGCCTACGGCGGCCCGGAGGGATTTAAGCGCCTGGTCAACGCCTGCCACGCCAAAGGCCTGGCCGTGATCCTGGACGTGGTCTACAACCACCTGGGCCCGGCCGGCAATTACCTGGATTGCTTTGGGCCGTATTTCACGGATCACTACCAGTCCCCCTGGGGCCGGGCCGTGAACCTCGACGGCGCAGAAAGCCACGAGGTGCGCGGGTTTTTCTGTGACAACGCGGCCATGTGGCTGCGCGACTACCACGTGGACGGCCTTCGCATCGACGCGGTCCACGGGTTTTTCGACCTTTCGGCAATTCATTTTCTCGAAGATCTCCGCCGGACAGCGGATCAAATCCAGGCCCAAACCGGTCGCCACAAAATTTTGATCGCGGAAAGCGACTTAAACGATCCCCGCACTGTCCGGCCCGCAGCCGCAGGCGGCCACGGCATGGACGCCCAATGGAGTGATGACTTCCACCATGCTCTCCACGCCGTGCTCACAGGCGAGCAAGCCGGGTATTACGCGGATTTTGGAAAACTTTCCCACATTGCCCGGGCGCTGACCCGGGTGTTTGTGTATGACAATCAGTTTTCCGCTTTCCGCCGGCGTTATCACGGCAGGCCCGTGCACGGCCTATCCGGGCACCGGTTTCTGGGCTATCTGCAAAATCACGACCAGGTGGGCAACCGTGCCCTGGGCGAGCGATTAAGCCACCTGATCAGCCCGGGCCGTCTCAAAACCGGCGCAGCCCTCATGCTGCTGTCTCCATTTGTTCCCATGCTGTTTCAGGGCGAGGAATGGGCAGCGTCCACACCGTTTCAGTATTTTACGGATCACTCAGACCCGGAGCTGGGCGAGGCGGTCAAAAAGGGCCGGTGCAAAGAATTTGCCGCTTTCGGCTGGGATCCGGAACAAATCCCGGATCCCCAGGCCAGTGACACCTTTGCCCGCTGCGTGCTGAAATGGGACGAAAAACAAACCCGGCCCCATGCAGAGATCCTGGAGTGGTACAGGCAGTTGATCGCGCTGCGCAAAAACCTGCCCGATGCCGCAGACGGCCGCATGGACCGGGTGCAGGCCACAGCAGATGATGCCGCCGGCTGGCTGGTCATGACCCGGGGCGCACTGACAGTGGCCTGCAATCTGGCTGATCAGACACAGCTTGTGCCGGTCTCCGGGGCAGATCGGATGGAGATCAAACTTTGTCCGGCAAAAAATCCGCCAATCAACACGGCCGGCATTGCACTGCCGGGTGATTGCGTGGCAGTGCTTTATCAGAACCCGGCCATGGAGGAATCAGGATGATCAAAATACGCTCAAGCGGCATTCTGCTGCCTGTTCAAAGCCTTGCCGCAAAGTATGGCATCGGCGACCTGGGCCCTGCGGCCCGGGAGTTTGTTCAGTTTCTGCACGCCGCAGGCCAGCATGTATGGCAGATCCTGCCCGTGACCCCAACCGAGGCCGAACACGGCCATTCCCCGTATCACAGCCTTTCGGCCTTTGCCTTCAACCCCCTGCTCATCAGCCCGGAGCAGATGGCCGAGCACGGCTTTATCGGCAAGGCTGATATCGACGGCATCACGGAGATCACCGCCTCCCCGGACAGAATCGCCTATGACGCGGCCTGGGAAGTCAGAAAGGATCTTTTTGCAAAGGCCTTTGAGCTCCACCGCAAAGAGCCCGACTTTGAGGCATTCTGCCGGCAGCACGCCCACTGGCTCGATGACTATGCCCTGTTTACCGTGCTCACCCGCCAGTACAGGGACCGGTTCTGGCACCAGTGGCCCGCAGGCCTGGTCCGCCGCCAGCCCGACGCTCTGGCGGCCGCATCCCGGCAGTTGGCCGAGCCCATTGCCTGGATTTGCTTTCTGCAGTACCTGTTTTACCGACAATGGACGGACCTGCGGGATTTCTGCACCCAACACGAAATCGCCATCATGGGGGACATGCCCATTTACGTGCCCCTGCACAGCGCAGACGTCTGGTGCCGGCCTGAACTGTTCAAGCTGGACCCGGAGTTTCAGCCCGTGGTTGTCTCGGGCGTGCCCCCGGATTATTTCAGCGACACCGGCCAGCTCTGGGGCCATCCGGTCTATGACTGGCAAGCCCATGAAAAACAGGGCTTTGACTGGTGGATTTCCCGCATCTCCCACAATCTGGACCTGTTTGACATCCTGCGCATCGACCATTTCCGGGGCCTGGTGGCCTGCTGGGAGGTGCCCGCAGCCGATACCAGTGCCTTAAACGGCAAATGGCAGGAGGTGCCGGTGCATTCTTTTTTCAGGGCCCTGTATCAGCGCATTTCCTCCCTGTCCCTGGTGGCCGAGGACCTGGGCCATATCACCGCAGATGTCCGGGAGGTCATGGCCCAATACGATCTGCCCGGCATGCGCGTGCTCGTGTTCGGATTCAACGATGATCCGTCCCAAAACCCCAACGCCCCCCATAATGTGGACCCGGGGGGCCTGGTCTACACCGGCACCCATGACACCAATACCGCTGCGGGATGGTTTGAAAACGAGGCCACGGAAATCGCCCAAAAACGCGCCTCTGCTTATTTTGGCGCAAATCTGACCCCCGCCACCTTTGCCCGTCTCCTGGTGCGCGCGGCCATGATGTCTCCGGCCCGCCTCTGCATTCTGCCCATCCAGGACATCCTTGCCCTGGGCCAGGATGCCCGGATCAACCACCCGGCCAAACCAAAGGGCAACTGGCTCTGGCGGCTCACCCCGAACCAGCTCACCGCCGAAGAGGCCACCCGGCATCTCACTCTCACCAGGATTTACGGCCGCGCCTGATATGTTTCAATCGGTCTGAACGCTTTGGATGGATACGCGAAAAAAAACCGGGAAAAAAAGACACTGGAAAGTATGATGCTTAATGAACTCGAACTGAGCCCAAGGCAGCGTGCGACCATTGCCGCAGCCATGACCCTGGGAGCAGTGCTGTTGCTTTTGGCGGCTCTCAGCGCATTTGTGTGGGGATTGGCGCGCTTTGTCGGCGTTTTTCAGAATGTATTGCTCCCACCCGTGGTTGCGGGTATTCTGACGATGCTTCTGCGGCCCTATTACACCCGGCTGGTTGGGATCTGCCGCGGATCCCGGGCCGGGGGCCTGGCTTTGTTTTTTCTTTCCGCCCTCATTCCGCTGGGAGCCTTTGTCTGGTTTGCCGGCGTCTTTGCAGCCAATGAATTGCTCCGGCTGTTTGAAGATTTGCCGTCCATGTTTGATGCCATGCTCGAGACAGGCCGGTCTCTTTGGCCGCAAGTCGCCACACTGCTGGAGAAATACGGGCTGATGTCCGGGCTTGACGGCCTGCTGGACAATCCCGGAAAAATGGCCGCCAGTGTGCTTCAGACTTCCTGGGAGCGAATGTCGCAGCCCATTGTTCAAATGTTTCAGTCCGTGACGGGATTGCTGGCCTGGGCGGTGGTTCCCCTTTATTTGGCCTTTTTTCTCATGGCCAGGCCGTTTGAACCCAACCAGATCAGACAATTTCTGCCGTTTCTCAAAAAGGAAACCAGAGAAGACGTAATCTATTTGTTGGATCAGTTCATCGGCATCCTCCTGACGTTTTTCCGCGGCCAGATCATTATCGCCCTGGCCCAGGGCGTGCTTTTTGCAGCAGGGTTTGCCATGGTCGGGTTTCCCTACAGTATCGTTGTGGGCCTGACGCTGGGGTTGCTCAATATTATTCCCTACCTGGGCAGCATCGTGGGACTCGGTGTTGCGCTGCCCCTGGCCTATTTCGGCGATGATGGCGGCTTTCTGCAGGTGGGCCTGACGCTGGTGGTATTCGGTGCGGTGCAGGCCATCGAAGGCTATGTTCTTACGCCGAGAATTATGGGCAACCGCACGGGACTGCATCCGGCCCTCATCATTTTCGCGGTCTTTTTCTGGGGCGTGGCACTCGGCGGCATCCTCGGTATGATGCTGGCCATTCCTTTGACCGCCTTTGCCGTGGTGTTTTGGAGGTTGTTGAAAAAGAAGTATATTGCAGAAGTCGTGTAAATAAGATTTCCAAACAAAGTCCGGCCGGGGCAGGCGATGCAGATGATTTCAGAATAATGCGCGGGCCGGAGGCGACTGGTTGAGAGAAAAATCCGTTATTCCGGCATTCAGGCGGCAGTTTTCCGAAAAACATAGCGGTCATAGGGCATCAGATGATTCCGGGCGGCTTCCGGGAGCTGCTCTTTTGCCCCGATCACCAGAAAACCCCCGGGCCTCAGCGCGTTTATAACCCGCTGCAGGGGTTTTGCGGACAGATCCGGCATGTAATAGGTCAGCAGGCTGTTTCTCAGAAAGACCAGATCCAGGCCTTCTGCCGGCGGCGGATCTGTGAGCAGATCCTGCACCCGCCAGTCAATGCCGTTTTTTACCCAGGGCCGCACAATATAGCGGTCTTTTTTAACATTGAAAAACCAGTCGCTCCGCCTTTCCGCATCTGCATCCCGCAGAGCGCCGCCCGGGTATATGCCTTTTTTCGCGCGCTCCAGGTATTGGGGCGCAAGATCGGTGGCGATAACTTTCAGCCGGGGAGGCGTGCTGTATTTTGCGGTAAAGCTTTCCCACAAGATTCGGAAGCTGTAGACTTCTTCGCCCCCGGCACATCCGGCAGACCAGACCTTTACCGTTTCCGGCTGCCGGGCTGCAAGTTCGGGCAGAACATGGGCTTCAAGGATTTCCCACAAACGCAGGTCCCGGAAAAAGCGTGAAATGGAAACGGTCAATTGCCGCCTGCATTCGGCCCGGAGCCCCGGATCGGCTTCCAGCCGCGCCAGATAATGGTCCATGTTCCGACATCCCAGTTCCTGCATGTGCCGGATCACACGTTTTTTGACCCCTTTGCGGACCTTGCGGTAGCCGTCCCATGAATAATTCAAAAACGCCAGAAGCATTGCAAACTGCTGGTCATCCAACATCGCCTCCCTGTCCATCATCGCCTGTACCGGCCAGTGCGCCCGGGCGCACCGGCTTTTGCAGATACTATAATTTTTATCCGGATTTGATCCGGCGTCAAGGTTTCTGCTATTTGGGAAAGTGAATACCGGTGGCATGGCATTTAGAAAAGTTTTGAAAGGAATGCGGGCACATGAAAAAAAAGCGGACCAAGACAATTTTCAGCCTGACTGCAGCGCTTGTTATCATCGTCGCGCTGTTTTTTTTTGCAATCCTCTCCCATTGATCCGGCAGCTTATACACCGCCTGAACCGCCGGAACTAACCGGTGTGCTCAAACCCAACCATCTCCTAAAAGAAGCAGAGCTGCTGGCCAAAGGAAGGGTCAACGGCCCGGAAGAAGTGGCACTGGACAACCAGGGCCGTGTCTATGGCGGGACCCGGGATGGAAAAATCATGCGGATTTTTCCGGATGGACAGATGGAGGTTTTTGCCGACACAAAAGGCCGTCCTTTGGGCCTTCATTTTGATAAGGATCAAAACCTGATCGTCTGCGATGCTCACAAGGGGCTGCTCTCCATTAATCCCCGCGGAGAAATCAAGGTCCTGGCCGATTCGGCCGGGGGCGTGGCCTTCGGGTTTACCGATGCCCTGGATATTGCCGGTGACGGAACCATCTATTTCACAGATGCCAGTGCCAGGTACGGCCAGAGCGAATATCTCTATGATCTTTTGGAAGCCAGGCCGCACGGCCGGTTTCTGAGCTATGATCCGGACACCGGCAGGGTTCGGGTTTTGCTTGAGGACCTTTATTTCGCCAATGGTGTGGCCTTGTCCCAAAACCAGGACTTTGTTTTGATCAATGAAACCTACCGCTACCGGATCATCCGCTATTGGTTAAAAGGCCGCAGGGCCGGAACACAGGAAATCTTTATGGATAATCTGCCGGGATTTCCGGATAACATTTCAAGCAGCCCAAAGGGAGATTTCTGGCTGGCACTGTTTACGGTCCGAAACAAATTCCTGGATGCCATTCATCCGCACCCCTTTTTAAAGGCGCAAATGGCCAAGCTCCCCAAAGCCGTGTGGCCTTCACCAAAGCCATACGGCCTGGTTCTGGCGCTAAATGAACAAGGAGAGATCACCCAAAGTCTGCATGACCCAACAGGCAGGCACCTGCAGGAGGTCACCTCCGCCCGGCAATACAGCGGATATCTCTACCTGGGCAGCTTGCATAACGACCGGATAGGGAAATACAAACTGCCTTGATGCTTTTCCTGTAAATCCGGGAGTATCTGTATGGGGTTCTGGTGCATGCCACGCCATAGACGCATTTGACGGTGCAGTTGCCCCCCTGATCATGGACTCTCATTCTCCGGATTTTAAAAGTCTGCCCCTGGTCGACGATATCGCCCGGCCCTCGTTTACCCTTGGCATCCTTGCCGGATATAGCGGCATGAATCATTTTTTGAATGCTCAGGAAGTTTTTCATTGAGAAGTGTTTGAGGGTTGGTTATTTTGAAGACAGTTTATTTGCCTTTAATTGGAGGTTGGTACGGATATTTCATTGCCTTTGGACAAAATGACAAATCTGGATAAAATAGCGTTGATGGAGAAAATATGGGACGATCTTTGCCGAAAGCCCGCATCCATATCATCGCCTGAATGGCATCGGAACATTTTGCAGGCCAGAGAGCGGGATATAGAGAAAGGGACGGCAAAATTTGCAGATTTTGATTGTGCCAGGGAAAGAATCAGGAACAAAACCAGATGAAATCGGAATTCACGCCCTCCATTTTGGATATCACCGTTTGCTTGCCAAAAGGTTTCCTTTTGCTGTCTATTATATCGTCTTCATAAATTTATGGCCGCAAATAAAAGGAGCCGCTTGTGAGAGCTGTGGCGGTTGACTGGTCCGGCGCAAAAAACCCGGCCAACAAGATCTGGCTGGCCGGAGCCGACCAAGGCTGTCTGACCCGCCTTGAACCCATGGGTTCCCGGGATGAAGCCGTCGATGAAGTGCTCGGGCACCTTTGCTGCCGCAAAAAGGCCGTTGCCGGACTGGATTTTGGGTTCTCGCTGCCGGCCTGGTTTTTTCGGCAAAATGGCTTGTCCAATGTGTCCGGGCTATGGGAGCTGGCCGAGCGTGACGGAGAAAAATGGCTCAGCCAATGCTGCCGGCCTTTTTGGGGCCGTCCCGGAAAAACAAAGCCCGACCTCGAAACCCATTTTCGCAGAACAGAGGAGCAATGCAGGCGGACCTTGGGCATCAGTCCGAAATCCGTGTTTCAGATCGGCGGCGCCGGCGCCGTCGGCACCGGTTCCATCCGGGGCATGCCGTTTCTCCGCAGAATTCGAAAACAGGGCGTTGGCGTCTGGCCCTTTGATACCTGTAAACTGCCCCTTGTGGTGGAGATCTATCCCAGGATTCTGACCGGTCCTGTGGTGAAACGTTCCGGGCAAAGCCGGGCCGATTACCTGAAAGCTCACAGGCCGGATCTGCCCCCGAAACTGGCATCACATGCCATCCATTCAGAAGACGCATTTGACGCCGCGGTTTCCGCCCTGATCATGGACGCTCATTTCCCGGAGTTTGAAAGCCTGCCCCGGGTCGACGATATTGCCCGGCTTGAAGGGGAGATATGGGTACCAAAGCGGGCCGGCGTATAAAGCCCATCAAAACCTGCGTGCCAGCTTGATATTTGCCACCTTGCCCGGTTTTGATCATAAGCCCGTTTACCCTTGACATCCCTGCTGGTTTAAGGTGTATATAAATAAATTCACCCTGTTTTTTCCAAAAACCCGTATCATGCATTGTACC
Source organism: Desulfosalsimonas sp. (assembly GCF_055149105.1). Taxonomy (NCBI): domain Bacteria; kingdom Pseudomonadati; phylum Thermodesulfobacteriota; class Desulfobacteria; order Desulfobacterales; family Desulfosalsimonadaceae; genus Desulfosalsimonas; species Desulfosalsimonas sp. The sequence goes on from NZ_JBSRLA010000026.1 coordinate 43,649, forward strand.
CCACACCCGAAAAAAGCAAAAAGGCAGTCAACAATACAGATACCCGATGCCCCTGTCAGGCTTGAAACCAAAATTATCAGCGAGGCTCATATCATCCAGAACATCAGAAACAAACATGCTTTACTTCAGCAGGATATAGCAGAGCCCACTGTCATATCTGCGCAAACTGAAGGATATGCCAATATTCATGCCGAAGAGGCGTTTTATTTTACGTCTCTTCGGGCATCTAATCATCGTATTCCAGTTTTTTCATTATTAGGCAGGGTTGGCGTTTTTTATTCTTTGCATTTAGTAAAAAAGCATGAAAGCGGAGGGTTTTTACAGCGCCAAAAAGATGATTTAATCAAACTCCTAATTGGTGCAATACTTGGGGGAATAATAACTTATATAGTGACCTCCATTTCTAAATAGTGCCTGTCCGAAAACTATTATTTTCTAGATTTGCGCGGCAGCGGGCGGGGCCCCCGAGACAGCTAAACAATGGTTCAGAACAATATAGCTCC
>NZ_JBSRLA010000027.1:0-42728 GCF_055149105.1 Desulfosalsimonas sp.
CCGCACATGGGAGGTTTTTTCAATGCCGTTGTATTCGGCCGCGGTTGCAGCCAGGCCCAGCAAAACATCGCCCAGGGCCGGCTTGCAGCCCGAGTAGCTGTGGCGGTGAAACAGGGCAAACAACAGGGCGCAGATGCCGCCGTGATCGTTTTCCCCGCACAGAAACACCCGCTCCCAGGGAATGAAGGTATCTTCAAACAACAGGTAAGAGTCAGTGTATCCGCCGTCAAAGCCTCTTTGGTAAGCCTCCCGCGGCCTGGAATTGTGCGGGTGAATCACCTGGTAAAGGCCCTCGTGGTCCGCCGGGACGGCAAAGGCCACGGCATAGTCCTTTTCATTGGGCCCCAGGGCCCGGGTGGGCACCACCAGGATTTCGTCGGCAATGGAGGCCTCGGAGATATGCAGTTTGCAGCCCTTGACAACAATGCCGTCCTTTGTTTTCTCTTTGACGTGCAGGTACATGTCCGGATCGGCCTGATCCGCCGGGCGCTTTAGGCGCTCGCCTTTCATATCGGTCTGTGCGCAGCAGCCCACCAGGTCGTTTTTCTGGAAATTTTCCAGCCATTTCAAAAAGTTTTGATGGTACTCGCTGTTGCCGCTGTTGAGCTTGTCGGCTTCAAAGGAAACCGCGTTAATGGCGTTGATGGCGTCCACGCCCATGCAGCGCTGGATGCAGCCGCCGACTTTTTTGCACAGATACCGGGTCATATCCTGTTTTTTATGCAGGTCCTCGGGGGACTGGTGAACGTGGCAGAACCGGTTGATGGTCTCTCCGGTGAGATGGGAGGTGGCTGTGCACAGATCCTTTCCCTCCGGGCTGGCGGCCTGGTCAAAGGTCATGCCCATGACGTTTAAGGCACTCATCTGAACTTCATCGTCGCGGTCGATTTTGCCGCCGTTGAAATACAGGTTGCGCCGCATTTTTTTAAGGCCGTCGATATACTCCTGCTTGGTTCTCATTTTTACTTTCCTCGCTTGTATGGATTGTTGCCATGTTATTTGCCTCCTTTTTCCATTTCAGCACGCGCCTCTTCCTGGACTTTGCGCCAAAGGGTTTTGCCGGTGGCCCCTTTTGGCAGGGAGTCCACAAACAGAACCTGCCGGGGATATTTATAGGCGGCCATCTGTTTTTTTGACCAGTCGATGATGTCTTTTTCCGAGATGCTGTCCCGGTAATCCGCCTTGGGCACGATATAAGCGCGGACCTCTTCGACACGGACGGGATCCGGCACCCCCACCACGCAGGCTTCGAGCACTGCCGGATGGGCGTAAAGGCTGTTTTCCACCTCTGCCGGCCACACCTTGAAGCCCGCGGCATTGATCATCCGCTTGGTGCGGTCCACGATGAAAAAATAACCTTCTTCATCCATGGTGCAGATATCGCCGGTGCGGAAAAACCGTTTGCCGTCTATTTCAATAAACGCATCTTTGCTGTCTTCCGGGCGGTTCCAGTAGCCCTGGAACACTTCCGGTCCGTTGATGACCAGTTCTCCGGAGTTGTTCGGGCCCAGTTCCTCCTGGGTTTCCACGTCAATAATGCGGGCGTCCACCCCGAAATCCGGAATGCCGATGCACTGCATCTTGGGCCGGTCCGGGGGGTTGAAATGGGTCTGGGAAATGGTTTCGGTCAGGCCGTAGCCTTCCACGTAGGAAAGGCCCGTGAGTTCGTTTAAGCGCCGGCCGATGGCTTCCGGCAAGGGCGCCCCGCCCCCGCCGACCACCACCAGGGAACTCAGGTCCCGTCCGGAAATATCCGGGGCGGACAGCAAATCCACCACCATGGTGGAGATGTTGACCCAATGGGTCACCTGGTATTTTTCAATGGCATTCAGGGCGGCAATCCGGTCCCAGCGGGTCAGCAGCACCAGGGTGGCACCGGCAAAAAGCGGGGCCAGCATGCTGTGGATCAGGCCGGTCACATGAAAAAACGGCAGAACCGACAAATGTACGCTGGAGGCCGTGTTGGTCAGCCAGTAGTAGGCACTGACCAGGTTGGCCATGACCGTCCGGTGGGTATGAATGCAGCCCTTTGGCTTGCCTGTTGAGCCGGATGTATAGGGCAGCAGGCACATGTCATCCGGTCCGACAGTCACATCCGGCGCAGGGCTCTGCTTTGCCATCAGGGCGTTCCATTCCAGGCAGGTTTCCGGGCAGGCCGGGGCCTTGAGCATGGGATCGGGCACAGGCAATGCCGGGCTTTCCGGCAGGTAATCGGAATATCGGCCCGCAATAATGAACTTCAGCCCCGCGCTTTGTCCAACGGCCTCTGCTGCGGGCAGCAGGTCAGTGGTGGTGATCAGTGCCGATGCACCGGCATCTTTGAGGATAAAGGCCAGTTCCTTTTCATTGTTCATGGGATTGACCGGCACCACCACGGCATTTGCCCGCATAACCGCATAAAAGGAAATAATATAATGGGGCGTGTTCTGCATGTAAACCGCAACCCGCTGGCCTTTCTGAATGCCGCCTGCTGAAAGGGCACCGGCCAGACTATTGATTTCACCGACCATGCGGCGATAACTCAAAGGCTGGCCGTAATAATTGACAGCGGCTTTTTCCGGGTAAAACTCCGCGGCTGTTTCAATCAGCCGAAAAAGCGGCACTTCGGGATACGTCAGGGTTTTGGGCAGCCGGTTTGGCCAAAAGGGTTCATGAAGCCTGTTCAAGATTTTCCTCCTTGTTATAAAATTTGATATTCGACAGACTGACACTTTTGCTAGCACTGTTTCTTTATTGCACAGCAAAAGCTGTGCCGATCAAGGACAGGACCAAAAACCGGGATTATTCAAAGTTTTCAGGACGGACAAGCCGGGGGCAAAGCAACAGCAATGGCAACAGAGGCAAGCAAAGGCTGGTAAATACAGGCAACCACGCCTGTTGCAAAAAAGCAACAACCGGTGTTGCTTTTTTGCCGGCAGACTAAAGACCGTATTTTCTTTTTTTGCGAAGCACCGTTGAAGGCGCCACTTTCATGGCCCGGGCAGCAGCGCGAATACTGCCGTGGGTTTCCAGGGCCTGCTTGAGCGTTTCGCGATCCCACCGGGTTTTGACCTGCTGATAAGATGTATTTGCCGGACCCGCTGCTGACTCCGGAAAACCGGATCCGTCAATCCACCGGCAGATATCATCCGCAGAGATTTCGTCGTTTTGAACAATGGCATGCAGCCGCTGCATGGTATTTTGAAGCTGCCGCACGTTTCCGGGCCAGGAAAAGGTTTCAAGGGCTCTTTGTGCGGCCCGGGAAAGCGTCTTGCTGCTTGCGCCCCCGGCTGCGGCAGTGGTCAGAAAATGCCGGGCAAGAGGAAAAATGTCCTCTTTTCTGTCCCTTAAAGGCGGAACAAAAATCGGCATGCCGGCCATCCGGTAATAAAGATCCTCCCGGAAACGCCCCTTTGCAACAATATCAGCCAAATCCTGGTTGGTGGCACAGATTACCCGCACATCCACCTGATGCAGACTTGTTGCGCCCACAGGATAATAAGCCATGTCCTGGAGAAACCGCAGCAGCTTGGCCTGGGCGCCCATGGGCATTTCCGCCACCTCGTCGAGAAACAGGGTGCCCCCGTGGGCAAGCTTGACCAATCCCTGTTTCCCGTGGCGGCTGGCCCCTGTAAACGCGCCGCCCTGGTAGCCGAAAAGCTCGGCCTCAAACAGCTGTTCATTGATGGCCGCACAATTGACCGGGATAAAAGGGCCGTTGCACCGGCGGCCGTGTCCGTGAATAAACCGGGCCACCAGGTCCTTGCCGGTACCGGATTCGCCGAGCAGCAATACCGGCAGTTCCGAGGAAGCGATCTGGCGGGATACATCCAGAACCCGAATCATTTCCGGACTTTCCGCAACCATCCGGGGGCTGTGTGCATACGGGTCATGCCCGCAGTCCGGGGCTTCGGCCAGCTGTTGGGTCAGGCGGAGGATATCCGGGTTCCGCACATTGGTCACCACTGCCTGGATGCGGCCCATCTCGTCAAATATGGGATTGCCCGTGACCAGCACCTGTTTTCCGGTCTTGATCCGCTGGACAAGGGTGACCGGCTTTTTCTGCCTGAGCACTTCAACGGTAACAGAGGGGGTGACAATTCCATCGGCAACCAGGTGGTGCATGGGACGTCCCATGGCCGCCTGCACATCCTGATCGCTGACTTCGGTGATTCTGCGATAGCTTTCATTGAGGTTGATGAGAACACCGTTTGCATCACAAAGCACCAGACCGTCATAAGAGCCGGAAAAAGCCATCATCAGGTCCCGGAAACGATTTGCCGAAGACATTGATTTCATCTGAGCCCGCCTTGTTTAAGTTCAGCGCAGCCGCCGGCAGGGCCGGCAGATGATACATACTCCCAAACCAAGCGTTTAGGGTACTGTATTTATGTAGACGGGCAACAGGTATTTGTCAAACCCAAAGCCGGCAGTGCAATCACCCTGTTTTGCGCGGGATGGATTAAAAATGGGACAAAGCCGTATCGCAGTAAATATTGGGTGTTAAAGGCTGATGGTTTCGTAAAAAGTAAGTATTCAGATAGCGCCGTAAAAAGCTTTTTACGGCGCCATCAAAGGCTGTGATCCAGAACGATTTTTCCGGCGGATTCGGCCTTTAAAAACGCCTTTAATGCATCCCCCAGATCCCTGCGTCCGATGACTCGGGTGCGGAAAGTTGCGGGTAACGCCCTTATTGCCGGAGGCGGAAAGGGCATCCTTATAATTCAGCGATGAATGCGTGACCCGGATGAGCACATCGTTTTCAGGCAGATCGGAAATGCTGCAACGCTCTTCTGCACCCTCATACCCGCCGTTTTTCTCATGAACCCGCCATGCCGTGTAAAGATCCTGACTTGTCATATGTCTTCTCCTGCACTGGCTGTTTCAGCCGCGTGAACGGCCGATCTGTTGCAAAGGTGGTGACAATCTGTTTGAAACCCTATAAACTGATATTATCATGAAATATAAAATAACAAACCTAAAAGCCCGGAAGGAGGGAGCATGAAAAAGATCAAAGGATTGTTTTTTGATGTGGGGGGAACGATTTTTGACTGGAAAAACACAGCGCGGGAAAATATCGAAAAACTGGCTGAGAAAAACAATGAGCCAATAGACAGCGAAGCCTTTGCCGTTGACTGGCGCAATGAAATGTTTAAGGTCCATACTCAGGTCAGACAAGGCAACCTGCCCTGGATGAACTCGGATGATATGCATCTTCGGGCCCTTGAAAACATGAAAACCAAATACCCGCTGCTAACCCGCGTCGATCCGGTCTCTTTGACACGATCCACCTGGCATCGCCTCAAACCCTTTAACGGCGCTCCCGAGGCCATCACCCGCCTGCGCACGGGCTATACGGTGGTGGTGCTCACGATCCTGGGCTGGGAGAGCATTGTCAGCAGTTCAAAATCCGCCGGGGTCCAGTGGGACGGCATTCTGTCCTGCGAGTTTCTGGGCTATTACAAGCCCTCTTTGCAGGCCTACATCAAGGCCACCGGTCTTCTGGGGCTCAAGCCGGAACAATCCATGATGGTTGCCGCCCATGAGGGCGACCTGGCAGCCGCCCGGGAAGCCGGCATGCATACGGGTTATGTAAAGGTTCCGGAAAAAGACAGCATGACCGAGGGATTCGGCCAGCCCGAGCAGATTGATTTCGATATCGAAGCACCGGATTTTGAAACACTGTGCAAAAAGCTGGGCGTATAATCCGGCCGGCATGTAAGGATTCAATCAGGGGGGCGAGTTCTCAAACGCGATTTCCACGCGCCTGTTTTTCGCCCTGCCCTGCTCGGTTTCATTGGAGGCAATCGGATCTTGCGAGCCAAGGCCTCTTGAGTCGATCTTTCCGGAATCAACACCGTTTCCGATAAGATAGCTCTTGACGATGTTGGCCCTGATTCTGGAGAGATGGAGATTGTACCGATCATCTCCGAGCGAATCAGTATATCCGGTGATCTCCGCCCGGAGTCCGGAGTGTTGTCTCAGCAGGCGCTTTACCCGGTCCAGGGTTTCAACTGAATCGCTGTCCAGGGCGTAGGCACCGTTTGGAAAATTCACGGCAAATGTTTTATCGGCATGCAGGGCTGCATCGGTTTTGTCAGCCTGCTCTGCCCGGGATTCAGACAAAAGGCCCTGTTCCCCGTCAATGTCACCGGAGGGCCCGGATAAAGATCCGGTTTGTGCAGCATTCTCATCCTGCCTGTTATCCGGCTGATACCTTTGCTCCGGCGGGTCCGGTTCTGATTTGGTTTCCCGGGTGTTTGCAGCCGACGGGGCGGGGGCGGTGTTGTCTGAAACCGGTTTGAGAGTGCTTTCCGGCACAGGCTTGCGGGTTTCTGCAACCTGTTGTGTTTGTCCGGCTGATTTTTCTTTTTCGGCAACCGAATCAAAACTTCCTGTAGATTCAGGAATCCACTGATAAATCAAATAGCCGGAGACCAGGAGAAAAAACGGTATCACCAAAGCGGCCAGCGCCGCTTTTTTACGCCCGGATGGCCGCGCCGCCCCGGCCGGTTGCGACCTGCGCTGAACAGCCGGCCGGGGCGCGGGCTCAGCACTGCGGCCCGCAGGCCTGACAAAGGCCCGCAGCTCCAGGTCATGGGCGCACTCAGAGACGATTTGCTCGGAGATATTTTTTTTGTCCGCGGCATAGGCGCTTAGAAGTGCGTGATCGCAAATAATGTTGATCAGGCGTGGAAAACCCCCTGAAAATTCGTATATGCGGTCAACCGCCTTTGCGGAAAACAGATCCTTTCCTCCCCCTGCCACCTTCTGGCGGTGGCGGATATATTCGCCGGTCTCTTTTCTGTTTAAAGGCTCCAAATGATAGCTGAGGGTGATTCGCTGCCGCAGGGCCCGGCTCCTGTGATCAAGGAGAATGTCGTTGAACTCGCCCTGGCCAACGAAAAAAACATTGAAGAGTTTGGCGTTGGGTTTTTCAAGGTTGGACAGCGCGCGGATCTCTTCAAGCAGTTCATAGGTGAGCCGCTGGGCCTCGTCGATGATCAGCAATACGTTTCTGCCCATATAATGCTGACGGTTGAGAAACTTCTCAAAACTGATAAGAAAGGGGCCCCTGGAGGCAAATGACTCGTTCATGCCCAGCCTGTCGGCCAGGATATTGATAAAATCCATCAAATCAAGCCTGGGGTCGGGTATCCGGGCCACCAGGACATTGGCGTCGTCCAGATTCTGCAGAAGTGCATTTAAAAGCGTTGTCTTGCCGGTGCCCACATCCCCGGTCAGAAGCAAAAATCCCCGGTTTTCCAGAACCCCGTACCTGAGAAACGAAAGCGCCTCTGTATGCTGCTCGCCCAGCCATAAAAACGCCGGATCGGCATTAATCTGAAAGGGTTTGACGTTAAATCCAAAATGCGAATGATACATAACCGCCCTCTTTTCAGGTTTAAAGCCCGGTCAGCACCAGCCACCGGCCGATGCCGGCAGCCCCGCGTGCAAAGACGCAAATACTGCCCTGTATCAAACATAAAAGCAACTGCATCTTTGTCCAACAAAATCCGGTTACTTTTTCGAATCATCCGGATCATCGGCTTCAACCTCCTCGACCACATCCTCGGAAGCCTGCTTTTCAGAGGCAACCTCTATTTGCGGTTCGGCTTCAGGCTCTGGTTCCGGTTCCGGGCCGGGTGCGGATGACGAAGATCCGGTCTTATCCACGGCCAGCCGCATGGGCGGCGCTGTGCCGTCTTTTTCGGCTCCGAACCAGACTGTCCTGTGGGGAAACGGAATTTCAATACCCCTTTCATCAAAAATACGCTTCATCCGCTCCAGAAAGGCACGCTTTACGGCAAATTGCTGCATGGGGCGGGTTTTCAGGCGCACCCGGATTTCAACAGCCGAGTCCCCCAGGTTGTTCATGCCAAAAACCTCCAGTTCCCCGGTTATATGCTGACACCAGGTTTCATCGTCTTTGAGCTCGGCTGCCGTGTCCTGCAGGGCCTGCACCACGTCCCCGTACCGCTCCCGGTAGGCCACGCCGGCATCTATTAACGCATAGGCGTAATCCCGGTTGTAATTGGTTACGGTGGTCACCTCGCTGAAAGGAATCAGGTGCACGGTTCCGCCCAGATCGCGCAAGGTCACGGTGCGGACCGTAAGACGCTCAACCGTGCCGCTGTGCCCGCCGGCCTCCACCCAGTCGCCGACTGCCAGTGCATCTTCGAGCAATATAAAAGCCCCTGTAATCATGTCGCGCACCAGGGTCTGGGCACCAAAACCCACGGCCAGGCCGATGACCCCGGCCCCTGCCAGAAGCGGTCCGATATTGATCCCTATCCGGGAGAGTACCAGCATTGCGGTGATTACAATTAAGATTATGAGAATCACGTTTTTCAGCAGGGGCAGAAGCGTGAACTTTCGCCGGTTTGTCACGGCATCCCCGTCCTCCCTGGAAAGGGAGCGCTCTATGCGAAGATAAACAAACTCCCAGAGGACCACAGCACCTGCAATTATCAGCAAAAGCACGCCCAGTTCCGCGGCCAACGCACCGCCCATGGGTGAGAAAAGAAAGCCGAGGGTGCCAAGGCCCCATGCCTCAAGGACCGCAAAGGCGGCTATCAGGTAAATTACTCCGGAAAGCGCTCCAAGAACAAATGGCTGGTAACGATTTGCCCTTTGCTCAAGCCCGGGATAGTCCTGTTTCAGGCTGTCGCTGATGTAAAACAGTCTGGCTATGCCTTGCCGGAGCAATCGCACAAACATCCCTGCCAGAAATATCACCACAAGGGTTTTTAGCAAGCCGGCCAGTAAAAAACGGTTTCCGCCCGAGATTTCAAGAGCCCAGGTTATATAAAATCCCGCAACCAAAAGTATAGCAATGATGTGCCAGCCATCTGCCAAGCGGCGCAGAAAAGCCCGTCCTGCAAAGGGCCCGGCCATCCTGGTTTTCTTTTGCCCGGGCGCGGCCCGCGGCCGGCCCATCCAGGCGGCGACTTCCTGTTTGTTCTGCAGGAAAACCGACACCAGCAGAACCATTATGGCAAAGCCCAGAAACTTTATCAAAAAAGAATGCAGAGCCCCGGGCATCCCGGTGAGCAGGGCGGCCTCCAGGATGAAATACCCGTAGACCCCCAGAATGGTTATACGCCTTATCCAGATGTAGCAATAGCGCCCGGTTTCCCGGTCTGCGAACAAAAATGCCCGGCCCGAGACTTCATGAAGGCAGATCAGGCGGGCAACAACAAGCACAAAACGCGAGACCGCCACTGCGGCGACCAGACTGACGGCCACCAGACGGGTTTCAGGGCCGGGATCCGTGAAGGGCACAACCGCGTATGCAGCAATGACAAATCCGGCAATCGGCAGCATGTCCATCAGTGTGCGGCCCAGGGCCAGCACTATCCTGAGCCAGTCCCTGTCACCCTCACGGTCCCCGAGAGCAAGGCGGGCACGCCTCAAAAGCCGCCTCAGCACCCATGCCGCAATAAAGCCGGCAAAAAGCGCCAACACCACCTTCAGGCCGGCCGCAGCCCAGGCAAAAAGATTTTCAGGATCCTGCGCCATGACAAGCAGATCCTTTGCCAGGCCGGGAATCTCAGCAAGTCCCCGGGCGGCGCCGGACAACTGCTCTGCGGCCTCTGCCATCTGCGCTGATACAAATTCTGTCAGGCGGCCCCCAATGTCTGCCGGGTCGTCTGCCTGTTGAGAAGCCTGAGCTTCAGAGCCCTGCTGTGCCGGCACGGCTGCGGCTGACAATGCAAAGAATCCGGCAAAAACCAGGATCGCAACAATATACTTACAAGGTGACAAATGCAGCAAAACAACCTCCCTTTATCAGCAATTTTTCAGACTCCGGCTGATATAATCGGCAAATACCGATACAGCTTCATTGGCCGGGCTCGAAGATATGTGCAGGCAGATATCCACCTGCGGCAGATCCGGCAGTCCCTGATCAGGTGCAATGATCTGCATGCTTGCAGAAACCGTGTTTTCCGTTACCACTGTCACGGCCATGGCTGAAGCCACCACGGCCCGGATGCCGGCAAGCCCCCGGCTCGTGCATACCAGGCTCCATCTTCGGCCGCAGCTTTTCAGGGCATCCAGGGCCGATTGCCGGAATACGCACACGCCGTCGGGAAACAGCGCCAGGGGCAGGGGATCTTCATGATGCAGCCCGCACCCGGCCGCCTGAGCCCAGACCATCTGCTCCCTGCGGATCACCACCCCACCGGGTGACTGGGGCTGGCGGGTTGTGACTGCCAAATCCACCTCCCCTTCATCCAAAAGCTGCAGCAGATCCACGCTCAGCTCGCAGCAGACCTCCAGACTGATGCCGGGATACAGCGAGGCAAACCCGGACAGGGCCGAAGGAAGCAGATAGGCCGCGTAATCATCCGGAATGCCCAGCCGCACCCGGCCCTTGACCCGGGGGTCACCGATTTCGGCCATGACCTGGTCATTTAACTTCAGCATCTGCCGGGCATATCCCAGCATGACCCGGCCGCTGTCGGTCAACCCGGCCCCTGCTCTGTTGCGGGTGATCAGGGTTCTTCCCAGGTTCTGCTCCAGTCGCCGGACCTGCATGCTTACAGCCGACTGGGTGCGGTTTAGCCGCGCGGCCGCCCGGGTGAAGCTTTTGAGTTCCGCCACGGTGACAAAAGCGCGCAGCAGATTGATATCCAGATCCGGATTATAGACCATCGATTTCATTTTCCTGTTTTTAACATAATAAACAGGCAATTTATGCCAATATCCGGCCGGGATGCAAGACTAAACCAACCCCGATAACATGCCGTGGTTATAAATTTCCGTGATGGCCATATCACAACTATTCGTTGGCCATCACGATTTGGCTGCATTACATATCAGGGCGGGAAAACCTTGCATCAAATAAGGAGACAGCAGCATATGAAAATACTCCGCACCAGGGCGGTGCCGGCCAATGACATCAACATGTTTATTGTCATTCACTTCTGGGGCCTGACCTTTCTGTTTACCAAGCTGGGGCTCAAAAGCCTGGACCCGCTTTCCTTTGCCAATCTCCGGATGGCCAGTGCAGCCCTTGTGCTCATGATCATGACCGCATTTACCGCGGGCCATCACAGGCAGGTCCGGATGGATTTCCGGGAGCACCTGCTGGCCGTGGGACTGGGTCTTCTGGGAATGGCCTGCTTTCCGTTTTGCTTTAGCCTGGCCATGAAATATACTTCCGCGGCCAATGCAGGACTGATCTTCGGCACCACCCCGGTGGCCGTTGCCCTGATCAGCCGGGTGCTGGGCATGGAACGGCTCAACAAAATACAATGGTCCGGGCTTTTGCTTTCCTTTGCCGGCATTGCAGTGATCCTGCTTCCCCGGGGGGCGGATTTTTCATTCGCCTCCCTGAAAGGAGACCTGCTCATGACCGCGGCCATGCTCAACTGGGCCCTGTATACGGTCGCCAACCGGTTTGTCCCGTCGACACGCTCTGCTCTGAAATTTACCGCTTACGGTGCCATATGGGGATTGGCCGGCCTGAGTCTGCTGAGTTTTAACACCCTGGCGGGCCTGCCCGTGGCGGAAATCAAGCCCGAGTCCTGGCTGGGCGGTTTGTGCGCAGGCGTTCTGGGAACAGCCCTTTCCTATGTGATCTGGAACAATACCGTCCGGAACATGGGGCCGGCCAAAACAGCGGTGTATTTGAACCTGGTGCCCCTGATCGCGGCGGTGAGCGGATTTTTTCTGTTAAACGAGACCCTGGGCCTGCAGCACCTGGCGGCCGTGTGCCTGATTGTTCCCGGGGTGCTGATGACCCGCGGCAGCCGCGGCCCATTGCCGGAAACCGGAAAAAAGCGGTAAGAGCTGTTATAAAACCGGAGAATCCGCTTCCCAATCATCCCGGACCAGGGGCAGATGCACGTGAAAGACGCTGCCGCGGCCGGGTTCGGAGTCCACAGTCAAAAATCCTTTATGCACTTTGACGATACCGTGGACAATGGACAGGCCCAGCCCCGTGCCCGTGCCTTCTTTCCGGGTGGTAAAATACGGCTCAAAAATTTTGTCCAGGTCCTGTTTGTCAATTCCCGGACCGGTATCACTTACTGAAATCCTTGCATAATCTCCCTCCGCGGCATCAGAATGGCAATGCATGGTCTCAGGGTCCGGACAAAACCGGGTCACCTTAACTTCCACCACCCCGTCCCGGCCCTGCATGGCATGGCCGGCGTTGGCCGCCAGATTCGCGATCACCTGGTGGAGCTGAACGGGATCCGCGTTGACGGTCAACTGCTCATGGCAGATGTTTTCCCGCAGGGCAACAGCGGGGGGAAACCCGGCGCGTATGGTTTCCAGAGCTTCCCTGACCAGGCCGGACACGGCCACGGGCCGGAAGGCCTGTTTTTCATTTCGGGTGATGGCCAGAATCTGCCTGACCAGATCCCTGGCACGATTTCCGGCAGCCAGCACCTGGCAGAGATTCTGATGCAGCTGACTGCCTTCAGCCGCTTCATCTATGGCCAATTCGGTATATCCGATCACAGAGAAAAGAATATTGTTGAAATCATGGGCAATGCCGCCGGCCAGGGTTCCAATGGCCTCCATCTGCCGGGCATGTCTGAGCTGTGCCTGGAGCTTTTCCCTTTCCCGGACGGCGGCATTGCGCTCCGTGATATCCCGGGAGACACCGGTAAAGGATACGGGCTTGCCCCCGGCATCCCTGTGGAGCACCGCATTGACCTCCATGCTGACCTTTTGCCCGTTTTTTCCCAGATGATCGGCCTCTGTCATCACCCGGCCGTCACCGTCCGGATCCGCAGCTGCAGTTTCAAAGGCAGTCCTTATTTTCTTTTCAGTTTTTGGGTCAAAAATATCATCAAGCCCCACCCCGCTGGCCTGATCCTGGGGAATGCCAAGGATCCGCTCCACGGACCTGGAAACATAGACAAAAGTCATGGAGGACAAATCAAAGGTCCAGATAATATCATTGGATTCCTCAACCAGAAAACGATATCGCTGTTCGCTTTCCTCCAGTTTCCGGGCCGCCTCCTTTTGTTCGGTGATATCCCTGGCAATGCAGACCACTTCCAGATGCTGCTCTGTTTCCTTGACAATGGTATTTCTCGCAGAAAGCCATTTCCATTGGCCGTCTCTGGTCAGGGCCCGGTATTCCAGGGTCATGCGGCCCACGCCATGGGCGCCCCTGCTTTGATAGCGGATAAAAATCTCAGAAAGGATACCAAGAATGCTTTCCACTTCATCCGGATGCACAAAAGGGACAAAGGGCTTTCCCACAAACTCTTCCTGGCCGTAGCCCAAAATGGCCCGGCAGTTGGGGGAGATATAGACAAACTCGCCGTTTTCATTGACTGTGAAAATCAGATCAGCGGCGTTTTCCACAATCATCCGGTAATATTGCTCGCAGCTTAGCTGTCCGGCATGACTTTGCCCCGCCTCCGAAAGTCCTGACGGCCGGTGCCTGAGAGCTGCGATTTCTTCTTCCAGTTCCCGGATCCGTTGTTTCAAAGATTGTTTTGTTGCCTCTGTAGCCATATTCACCCATTAAAAATCAAGGGATTCATTTACAAGAACAAACTGGCGGCCAATCAATAATGGAAAACGAAACAGTCTTCCATAAAATTTTATTTTATGATAGAGGCCAACATTTCACATTTCCACATTTCAAAGCTGAAAATCTGTATTTGGATCGCGCCCCCAAATCCCAACACGGAGCTTTGCTTGAATATGGCAGACAAAAAATCCATTCTGATTCGCTATACCCTTTATACCCTGCTTTTGCTGCTGCTGGGCGGTTTTTTGAACTACGTGGCCGGATGGGGCGATACCGGGCAGTTCAAAGAAGGCGGCATTGTGGAATGTCTGCAACTCGCTGTTCTGTGCGTCTCGGCAGCACTCATGATGGCCGCGGCAATGCGCCGGAAGCCGGAGGCAAAATTTTTTCCCGTAATAACGGCTTTTGCGGCAATGCTTGCCATGGTCCGCGAGTGCGACGCCCTGCTGGATCAGGCCATACCCGCCGGCGGATGGAAAACACCCGCGGCCATTCTGGTGGTTTCAGCGATTTTGCTGGCCTGGTACAACAGAAGGATCTTTGGCCGGGAACTGGCACGGTTTGCTGCAACGCCTGTTTTCGCCCTCATGTGGGCCGGGCTGATGGTGGTGATATACGGCCAGTTAACCGGGCACGGGCCGTTTCTCGAACCCCTGCTGGGCGACGATTACGCCCGGGACTACAAGCGCCTTTTGGAGGAAAGCCTGGAAATGCTGGGCTACTTTTTCATCCTTGTCGCCGGTATTGAACTGTTTCTGGAACACGGAAACCCGCCTGACACGAATTGATTTTCCGGATCCCGGAAAACGCATCAATATTTTCCGCCGTGCTCATTTTTGACCTGATCCCTGTCGATTTCGCCCTTTCCGGTCTTGGGCAGGGCATCGACAAACACCACGGAGTGCGGCTTCTTGTACCGGGCGATCCGGGAGCCCACAAATTCGATCAGATCCTTTTCCTCTATGGTTTTACCGGACTGTGCCACGCACACGGCCAAAACCGCCTCGCCCCACTGCCGGTCGGGCACGCCGATAACACTGACCTCCGCAATGTCGGGGTGCTCCATGATCACGCCCTCGACCTCCGCGGGGTAGACGTTTTCCCCGCCCGGCTTGATCAGCTCTTTTTCCGGTTTTCGCTTTACATACCAAAGGTAGCCGTCTGCATCAAACCGGCCGATATCCCCGGTATGATGCCAGTTGCTGCGAAACGTATGCGCGGTGTCGGCCACCCGGTTCCAGTAACCGAGAAAAACAGAGGGGCCGCGCACGCAGATCTCGCCCTCCCCGCCGACGGCCACGGGCTGGTCATCGTCGTCAAACAGGGCCACCCGGGCAATGATGGTGGGCTTGCCCGCGCTTCCCGGCCGCTCGTTATACGGAGCCCAGGTCACGGCCATGGCCTCGGTCTGCCCAAATCCCGCACCGAATGAAACATTGGGCGCGATCCGGCTGAACTGCTCCAGGTTTTCGGACTGATCCAGCCCGCCCACGGTGCGCAGGCTCGAAAGATCAATGTTTCCGCCCAATTCCCGGTGCTTGTCGATCAGGCGCTCCAAAATCGGGGAAAAGTTAAAAAACGTGGTGCCTTTTTCCGATTCAATGCCTTTTAACACCTGCTCCGGATCAAAACGTTCAAAAATCACATTTTTCCCGCCTGCATGCATGACCGCCATGAGCCTGGCCAGCCCGGCAATATGGAAAAGGGGCAGAAGGCACATGTGGCAGGACTCCGGGCCAAACCCCTCGCTTGCGATTCGCTGAAAATTAATGGCACAGATGTTTCCCTGGCTTAGCAGCGCCCCGCGCGGCCGGCCCTCAACAGCCGCGGTATGAATGATAACAAAACCCGTGTCCGTGGTGATATCATTTTTATCCTCAGCACCGGGATCATCATACAGCGCGGAAAACGGCTCATAGCCGGCCGGCACATCCCCGCCGCCGATGGCATAATATTTTTCAATGCCGGTTTCAGACTTCAGCGCCAGCACCTGATCCCGGTAATCCGGGCCGGCAAACACGAACACAGGCGTGGCATCTTTCAGGACATATGCCACTTCGTCTGCGGAAAAACGCCAGTTTACCGGCACGACAATGGCGCCGATCTTTGCGGCAGCCCCGTAAAGAATCACGAACTCATCGCAATTGTGGGCCACTACGGCCAGTCGGTCGCCTTGACCAATGCCGGCACGCAAAAGCCCGGCTGCCAGGCTGTCGCACTTTTGCTTGAACGCCCTGTGTGTCAGACGGACGTCCTTATAAACAATTGCCTCCTGATCGGCATACAAAACTGCATTGCGGCAGATAAAATCATAAATGGTATAATCCCGAAGTCCCATCATTCCCCCTTGTTGCACAGCAAGTCATTTATGGCCCAATGATTTTCCGGATTTCCGCATCTGCGATCCAATGTTTTGTCTTGACCCGCAGGACGGATTCGATAGATTTATGGGATAATACATTGTTTTACCCCCCGAACGCAAGTCAAGCTTTCGATACGTGTGAATTCTGGTTTAAATTTATTTCAAAAAGGTTTACAGTGATTTTATTTTGTTCCCTGGTTTAACGTTTAACTGGTTTAACCTTTTTACTGACAGCGCAAGGAGGCATGCATGACGTTTCGAAAAATCGACCCCACCCCCTCGGCCTACAATTATCAGCTGCTGATCAAGCACATCCTGGAAACGCCCCTGATCTATTACCCGGACCGGGAAATCATCTACCGGGACTTAAACCGCTATACCTACCGGGACTTAAACAGAAGAATTCATCAACTGGCAAACACCCTGGCATCCCAGGGCGTGGGCCCGGGCAGCACCGTGGCGGTCATGGACTGGGACAGCCACCGCTACCTGGAATGTTTTTTTGCCGTTCCCATGATGGGTGCGGTGCTTCACACCATCAACATACGTCTTTCCCCTGAGCAGCTGATCTATACCATCAATCATGCCGAAGACGATGTCATTCTGGTAAATGAAGAATTCCTCCCGCTTCTCGAGTCGGTCAAGGACAAGTTCACCACCGTCAAAAAAATCCTTTTGATCAGCGACAGCGGCAAAAGCCCGGACACTTCGCTGACCATAGACGGCGAATACGAAGATCTGGTCAACAAGGCGGAAAAATCCTATGATTTTCCGGACTTTGACGAAAACACCATGGCCACCACCTTCTACACCACCGGAACCACCGGTCTGCCCAAGGGTGTTTTTTTCAGCCACCGGCAGCTGGTGATGCACACCTACGGCATGCTGGCCAACATGGCCGCATTCGAGTCCCAGGCGCCGATCAGCTCCAAAGACGTATACATGCCCATCACCCCCATGTTTCACGTGCATGCCTGGGGCGTTCCCTATGTCATGACCCTGCTGGGGGCCAAGCAGGTCTATCCCGGCCGCTACGAGCCGGAAATGCTGCTCAAGCTGCTGGTCTCGGAAAAAGTGACAATATCTCACTGCGTGCCCACCATCATGCACATGCTGGTCTCCAGCCCGGCCATCAAGAATTTTGATCTCACGGGCTGGAAAGTGATCATCGGCGGTTCGGCCCTGCCGCGGGGACTTTGCAAGGAAGCCCTGAAACTGGGTATTAACATCTATGCCGCCTACGGCATGTCCGAAACCTGTCCGCTGCTGACATCCGCGGTGCTCAAGCCCAAGATGATGGACTGGAGCGAGGACGAGCAGGTCAAGTACCGCTGCCGCACCGGACGTCCCGTGCCCAACGTGTACCTGCGGATCTGGGACCCCCAGGGCAACGCCCTGCCCCATGACGGCCAGTCCACCGGTGAGGTGGTGGTGCGCTCGCCGTGGCTGACCCAGGGCTACACCAAGGATGCGGAAAAAAGCGAGGAGCTCTGGCAGGGCGGATGGCTGCATACCGGGGATATCGGATACGTGGATAAAGAGGGATATCTGCAGATCACCGACCGGTTAAAGGACGTGATCAAAACCGGCGGGGAATGGATTTCCTCGCTGACCCTGGAAGACATCATCAGCCAGCACGAGGCTGTCAGCGAATCAGCCGCCATCGGTGTGCCCGACGAAAAATGGGGCGAGCGGCCCCTGGTGCTGGTGGTGGTCAAAGACAGCCACAAGGACAAGGTGACTGAAGACGAGCTGCGCGACTTTTTCATGAAGTTTGTGGACGCCGGGGAAATTCCCAAGTACGGCGTGCCCAACCGGGTGCAGATCGTTGATGAAATTCCCAAGACCAGCGTTGGCAAAATCAACAAAAAAGACATCCGGACCCAGTTTACTTCCTGATTTTCACGAAAGAACCCGAACCTGTCAACACGGCCGCCTGCACAACAGCGGCAGGCGGCCGTGTTTATCCGGCGGCAAGCCGATAGACTGACCGGGCGATCATGCGCTCTTCGTCTGCGGCGATCACCAGCAGTTTTGCGCGGCTGGTTTCCGCGCTGATGCAGGCGGCAGCGCCGGCGGCAGCCTGGTTTTTTTCCGGGTCCAAAACCAGGCCAAGGGGCTCCAGGGTTGAAAACACCGCCTGGCGCACCCGCCAGGCTTTTTCTCCGATCCCGCCTGTAAACACAATGGCATCCGCCCTGCCGAGGGTGAACAAATAAGCTCCCAGATATTTGCGCAGCACGTGGACAAACATGTCAAAGGCAAGCTTTGCACGTGGGTTTCCCCTGTCCATTTCCGCCACGATCTCACGCATGTCCCGGCTGACGCCGCTGACGCCCAGAAGGCCGCTTCCGGTGTTTAACACATTTAAAATACCGGGCACATCCATACCGGTTTTCTCCATAATATAGGGAAACACGGCCGGGTCGAAATTGCCCGATCGGGTACCCATCATCAGCCCTTCCAACGGGGTGAAGCCCATGCTCGTATCCACCACCCGGCCCCTGTCAAGGGCGGTGATGCTGCTGCCGTTGCCCAGATGGGCCGCGATGATTTTCAGATCTTCCAAAGGCCGGCCCACAAGCCGGCTTGTCTCGCCTGCCACGTATTCATAGGAAATGCCGTGAAAGCCGTATCTGCGGATGGCATATTTCCGTGACCACTCCAGGGGGACCGGATAAAGCCGGGCATGATCGGGCATATCATGGGAAAAGGCCGTATCAAAGCATGCGGCCATGGGAGTTTTGGGCAAAAGCTCCGCACAGGCCCGGATGCACATAACATTGATTGGAAGGTGCAGGGGCGCAAGTTCGGAAAGGCTTTCCAGGTCCTCAATGACATCCTCCCGGAGCATCACTGGAGAAACAAATCGGCTGCCCCCGTGCACCACCCGGTGCCCGATCAGGTCCACGGCGGTTTGCCGCCCCGGCGTTGCCGGATCTGATGCAGAAAGGACCTCAAAAAACCGCCGGACCGCAGCGGCATGGTCCCGGCATTCAAAGGTCTGCCGGACTTCATCTTCCTGTGCACTGCGGTAAGTGAGCACGGCCTTTTTCCCGGCGTTTCCGATACCGATGCCCTCCACCTGCCCCGAGGCCAGAAGGCGCTGCTCCGGCATGGCAAAAAGTTTGTATTTTACCGAGGAACTGCCGCTGTTGATCACCAGTACGTTCATTTTTCTTCCCATGTTTCTGCTGATCGGCTGCAGCCGGACCAACAGGGGTCTTTTTCGGCCGTATCAATCCGGCGGCAGGCAAACCAGGGCTTTTGCGCCTTCATGTGGCAATGCCGCACCGGGCACCACCGGATGGGGTCGCTGTCAGGCACCCGGATCGCCGGGTTTTTTGCGCACTGATTCTGCCGCACCCACTGCTCGGCGGCCTTCCTTGAATCGGCAATACCGGCGTAATAAGTGGTTTTGCCGATGCAATGCATATAACCGTAGATCAGCTCATATGAATTCATTGACAGATATCTCGGATCGGATCGGTTTACTGCAGTTCATCGACAAACTGCCGGATCATCTGGCGCTCATAAAAGCCCGGGGCCAGACGGCTCACCCAGTAGCCCAGTTTGCCCATAAAGGTGAGTACAAGCAGGGGCTTTTTCCGGCAGGCGCCCTGAAAGATGGCTTCTGCGGCGCTTTGGGGCGTATGCTGGCGCCCCACAAAACTCTGGGGCCGGTTTGTAACGCGGCCGTCGGCCCCCAAAGCCCGGTCCTGGAGGTTGGTTCGGATAAAACCGGGGCATACGATCATGACCTGGACGCCGAGATGGCGCACTTCCGCCCGCAGAGAGGTAAACAGGCCGTGCAGGGCGTGTTTGCTGGCGCTGTAGCCGGTACGGCCCACCAGGGGAGCCACGCCGGCAATGCTTTCATTGACAATGATCATGCCCTGTCGGGCAATGATGCTGTCAATGGCGGCCTTGGTGCAGTACAGGGCCCCGAAAAAGTTGACCGCCATGACCCGGCAAAACACATCCACCCGGGTGTCGGCAAACCGGCTGCGCTGAGTGATGCCCGCATTGTTAAACAGCACATCAATGCCTCCGGTCTGCCGGATCACGGATTTGACAGCAGCCTCGCAGTCGCTTTGCCGGGTCACGTCGCAGGCCGCTGTCAATATCTCATAGCCGGCTACCCGGAATTCCTTTTCCCTGAGGGCCAGATTCTGTTCATCCATATCCAGCAGCACGCACCGGGCGCCGGCTTCTGCAAACCGCCGGGCTGTGGCCAGACCAATTCCGCTGGCACCGCCTGTGACCACCACCACCTTGTTTTTGAAATTTCGTTTCAACAAAACCGTTCCTTTTCTTGTCTCAATTCATGATGGCACCGTAAAAAGTCTGATTTCAGATGGTGCCGTAAAAAGTTCAAGATCAAGACTTGCGCAATTTCGAAGAATGCAGCGTAGTTATCCGTACGTGAAATTCTGAGAAATTGCGCGTAACGCAGATATTGGACTTTTTACGGCGCCATCAATTCATGACAGCCGGCAAGCCTCGGGGTCCGTGGCCGCCTCGCCCGGCGGCAGGGGAATGCGGGTGAAAATAAACGCCGTGGCCAGCCCGGCAATGATATGCCAGACCCCCCACCAGGCCACCACAATGGCCATGCCGCCCAGGCCCTCGAAAAAATTGAAAACCAGCACAAGACCCAGAGCCGAATTCTGGATGCCCACCTCGATGCACACCGCCCTGGCATCGGCCTGCCCGAGCCCCGCAACCCGGCCGGTCCAGTATCCCAGATTCAGGGCCAGGGCATTATGGATGAACACGGCAAACATCACCATCCCCACGTAGGCGATAAAATACTTCCAGTTGGCGGCCAGGGCTCCGCACACAATGAGGATGAAAAAAACCAGGGCAAAAATCTTAAACGGGCGGCGCACCCGGTCGGCAAGCCCCGGAAAGGTGCGGGTGAGGACCTGCCCCAGAATCAGGGGGATGCCCAGGATCACAAAGACCGTGACAAACACGTCAATGGGGCTCAGGCTCACAGCCCGCAGGATTTCCGCGGTTTCTGGATTCAGGCTGCCCCAGAGCGACAGGTTCAGGGGGGTCATGAAAATAGCGGCTATGGTGGAAATGGCGGTCATGGTGATGGACACGGCGCAGTTTCCCTTGGCCAGATAGGTCATGATGTTCGACAGGTTGCCGCCCGGACACGAGGCCACCAGGATCATACCCAGGGCCATGGAGGGCAGGGGCTTCAGTATCCAGACCAGCAGAAATGTAAAGGCCGGCAACAGGATAAACTGCGCTGCAAGCCCGATACCCGGCGCCAGGGGCGCGACCAGGATCCGCTTGAAATCTTCCAGCTTCAGATCCAGGGAAACGCCCAGCATCATCAGCCCGATGGCCGCATTGATGACCATGAGCCCCTGGGGACTGAAATTGAGCCGCACCTGGTCAATCTGACCCATTACCGAAGGATCCATGTTTCCCCCTTTATCCTGCTTAGGCTTTATAGGCCCCCACATTGGCCAGGGCCATGCTGCCCGGGCTTACGGTGGTGGGATCGGTCATCACATTGATGCAGCAAACCTTGCCGGATGCAAACGCATCTTCAAGGGCCGGCCGGATATCAGCCGGCGATTCCACCAGATACCCCCTGCCGCCGATGGCTTCGACCATTTTATGATAATTGACCGGGCCGATATAGGTGCCGGCCTCAATGGCATGGCCGATTCGGATCTCCTGGCTGTGGCGGATCATTCCCCAGCCCAGATCATTTGAAATCACTGCCACCACGGCCAGGTTCTTGCGGATCAGGTTTTCAAATTCCATGAAATTAAACCCGATGCTGCCGTCTCCGGAAATCAGCAGCACCCGGCTGTCGGGATAGCGCAGTTTGGCGGCCCCGGCATAGGCCAGGCCCACACCAAGGGATCCGAATATGCCATAATCCAAATACCGGCCCGGGGCATTGATCCGCCGGGTCATTCCCATCCAGGTGGTGGTGTCTCCGCCGTCTGCGGCCACCACATCTTCAGGCCTGTTCATGAATTCATCGATCTCCCGGGCCAGGCGAAGCGGATGGATGGGTACGTGATCCGATGACCAGTCGCCCAGGACCTGTTTTTTGCCGTCTTCATGGGCCTGGTTCAGCTTTTCGATCCAGGGGGAAAACCGGTTTTTCAGGGTGTCTGACAGGTTCTGTTCCGAAATCATCCGGATGCAGGACGTAAGATAGGCCTTCAGGTCGCTGACCACCGGCAGATCCACTTTTCGGTTCCGCCCGATCTCCTCGCCGCTGATGTCCACCTGCACAACCCGGGCAGCCGGATTGAACACGTCGCCAAACATGTAATACAGACAAATGCGGGTGCCCAGCAGGATCACCAGGTCGGTCTCGATATAGGCGGCAAAAGCGCAGCCCGGTCGGATGGCCAGCGCCCCTTCAAAGCAAAGGGGATGGTCGTCTGCAATGGTGCCCCGGCCGGTCAAAGAAGTAAATACAGGCATCCCGGTCTGCTCGATAAACTCCTTGAGTTCGGCTTCAGCACCGGACTGCCATGCGCCGGATCCGGCAATGACCACCGGGTTTTCAGCCTGCTGAATCATTTCCAGCATTCCGGCGGCCGCATCCGTGTCTGCGGCTCTGGAGCAGACGTCAGTGACCGGTGTTCTGATGCTGTCGCGATCCACCTGGGCGTTTAACATGTCCACGGGAAACTCCAGATAGACCGGCCCGGGCCGCCCGCTTGAGGCGGTGCGGAATGCCAGGTCCACGTATTCAAAGATTCGCTCCGGCTTCTGACACACCAAACTTTTCTTGACCATCGGTGCAATCACGGCCTGCTGGGGCATATCCTGAAGATCCAGTTTTTCCTTGCAGTCCAGGCCCACACAGCCGGCAATCAGCACCATAGGCGTATTGGAAAAATAGGCGCTGGCAACCGCGGTCAGGGCATTGGTAAAGCCCGGGCCGGCCGTGACCATGGCCACTGCCGGAGTGCGCGTCATTTTGCCCCAGGCCTCTGCCATAAAAACGGCGGCCTGTTCATGGCGGGTGTCGTAAAGCGTGATATCCGAATTCTCAAGGTACTGATAGATGGGGGTGATATGCCCGCCGCTCAAAGTAAAAATGTATTTGACGTTTCTGGCAATCAGGGCTTCGGCCGCAAGCTGGCCGCCGGCAACAAGGGACATGGCTGACTCCTTTCAAAAAATTTATAGAATACCATTCTAAAATTGATTATTATTTTATTTTTGATAAACTGTCAATAGTCAAAAATAAAAGACCTGAATAAAAGACCTGGATCACTGCCCGGGATTGCGCGTCCGGGCCGGGCATGATATAGGGGGCGCCATTGTGATTTCATGAAAGGAAGGCTTCGGCCATAATGCCTGACATCATCTACCTGCAGCTCATTGCATTTCTCGGGGGCCTGGTCCAGGGCCTGACCGGATTCGGGGTCATGCTGGTGGCCCTGCCCCTGATGGCCTTTTTTATTGACATCAAGACCGCCATTCCGCTGATCGTGCTGTTTGGCATGCTCATCAACCTGATTTTGATCTTTCAGCTCTCCGGCCATTTTGCCTCCCGCAAATGGCTGCCCATGCTCATTGCTTCTGTCCCGGGCATCCCCCTGGGCGTCTGGCTGCACAAATCCGTGTCCCAGCGCCCCCTGGAAGTTCTGGTGGGCGTGGTGCTGATCATCACCACGGCCAACACCTGGCTGAGGATTCGGCCGAAAAACACCTTAAGCCGGCTATGGGCATGGACCGCCGGGTTTGCCGCAGGCATCCTGGCCGGCAGCATCGGCACCTCGGGACCGCCCGTGGTAATCTACACATCCCTCCAACCCTGGACCAAGTCTGAAATCAAGGCGACCCTGGTGGCTTTTTTCATGCTCAACGGCACAGGCGTGGTGGGGTTTTACCTGTTTCACGGCTTTTTTACCGGCCTGGTCCTGGAAATATTTGCATGGTGCATGCTCCCCCTGATACTGGGCGTGGCCGCCGGAAGCCGGCTTTACGGGCGGATTGATGATGAGACCTACCGCAGCGCCGTGATCTGGCTGCTGGGGGTCCTCGGGGTGCTGATGCTCCTAAAGGGGTGAATCCGGAGAACTCCGCCAGAGCCGCCGGCTCCAGAGGACCACCCCTGCGACCAAAAGTACTGCCAGCAGCACCAGACAGACCGATGTCAGGCGCCAGTGCCACCAGAGGGGCACATTGAGAAACAAGGTGAGTCCGCCCACCACCGGCACGGAGAAAATGTTCATAAACCCGATCTCCCTGGCCACCGGTGTTTCAAATTCCGGATCCACGATGCGAAGCAAAAGCAACCCCGAAGAAACCGTTCCCGTGACCACCCCGTACATGGCCACTGTGCGCTCCAGCTGATAATTGGACAGGCGACGGCCGAAAACCACCACCGCAGCCGTTGTCAAAATGCCGGCTGCCAAAGCCATGACCGCTATGGGCACCCCGTACCGGCCGGCCACCACCAGTTCGATGCCGCAGCCCGTGGCCACGATCAGGTAATCCACGGCCGTTCCGGTAATGCGCCGCTGCAGGGGCGCATCCATGAGGCGGGCCATGCCTGCTGCGCCAAAAAGTACGCGAAGCATAATGGCCACCACCAGGCCGAACAAAAAGAAAAACCCCCATAAAATTGCGCCCACATCTTCCGGCACCAGCCGGGTCAAACCAGAGAGCAGAAACCAGGTCAAAACATAGGCCAGCCCGATCTGGGCCAGGTGAAAGGCCAGGCAGTCCACCGTGGCACTGTGGGTGGTCAGGTGCCCGGCCGGCTGGAGATTTCCGCCCTTTGGCAAAATGCCCCGGAGAAAAAACCGATCCGGCGTTTTTTTGAAAAAGCGGTTTTTCCGAACCCCCAGGTTGGCCATGGGCACGCCGACAAAAAATGCAAAAAAGAAACCAATGGTGGCAAAACTCAGCCCGATGGTGGAGGCATCCGCAAAACCGGCCGTTTCCCACACCCGGCCGATGGAAAGGGCCTGGCCCGGCCCCTCGTTAAAGGCCAGGGGCACCAGAAAACCAAAGGTTTCAAACAGAGATGTTCCAAAAAGGGCAAATACAAGGACCAGCAAGCCGCCGGCCAGCGCCTGCAGGGAAAAGGTGGCGGCCTGAAGCACGGCCATCCAGACCGATCCGCGCAGGATGGTTTTTGAATGGCTGCCGCCGGCAGCAGCAGTTGCCGGCGGGGTCAGGCCCACGGAAATAAAGGAGATATTGAAAAAATGGTAGGCAAAGGCCTTGATCAGGTCCGGATCATAACCGAATTCCACGGCATTGACAGCCCCAAAGCCCAAAAGACCCCCGATCAGGCTGGCCGGAAACAAAAGCTTCTGGAAAATGCTGAGCCGGGCCCGCAACAGCACGCCGCAGAGCAGCAGCACGGAAAAAAAACCAAACATCAAAACGGCGTCAAAGGCAAACGGAGGCGTCATGGGCTTGTCTCCGGCTTACGGGTGAAAAAAACGGTTGGTCACCTCCAACAGCATCTTTTCCCGCATCTCCGGGTCCATGGCATCCAGGACCTCGTTGATTGGGGCCATGCGCTCGGGCATTGCTCCGCCCGCCACCCCGGCAAGGGCCAGCAGGTCCCCGGCGTTTTCCAAAAACGCCTGCCGGCCGGAGGCGTCCATCATTTTTTGCACTTCTTTGACAAGGGTTCCGGAAGGCAGTTTTTTGGCCGCTTCCACGCTTTTGTTCAGATCGGCCACAAACGCATCCTCCCGGCCCGCATTGGACAGGTTGATGGAAAGATGGATGTTGGCGCAAGTCCCCTGAAAAGAAAAAGAGGGCTGGATGTACCAGCCCCGGATGCGCATTTCATCAATGATATGGAATATATTGACGTTATCTGATGAAAACGACAGCAGGGTCATCTCCGGATCACCCAAAATATAGAGATCCCCGGCGGCCTCAATGCCCTGCCGGATCCGTTGGGTGGCCGCCATTTTTTTTTGCGCAAAAGAGAGGTAATTTTCATCGCCCACATAGCGGAGCACCGCCCATGCCGCGGCCAGGGGCCCCCCGCTTTTGGTGCTCTGCACTGTTGGATTGATCATGGTATAGCCCAGCCACCGGGAGAAGGCAAACATCTGATACTTTCGCAGCTCAGGGTTGCGATAAAGCACCACCGACGCCCCCTTTGGCGTATAGGCATACTTATGCAGGTCAACAGACAAAGAGCTGACACCGGGCAAAACAAAATCAAAATCCGGTACATCGCGGCCCAGGCGTCTGAAATATGGCAGCAGAAAACCGCCCATGCAGGCATCGGTGTGAAACCAGATGCCGCGTTCTTCGGCCAGGGCTGAAAGTTCGGCTATGGGATCAATGACCCCCTGGGTATAGGAAGGCGCCGATCCGGCCATGAAAATGGTTTCTGCCGTGATGCACCGACGGGTTTCTTCCACGTCGGCCCTGAATGTCTTCGGATCCACGGGCACGGTCACGGCTTTTACGCCAAAATAATGGGCCGCCTTATGAAAAGCCGCATGGGCCGTTGACGGCAAAATCATTTCCGGATTTTCGATCTCCGGCTTGTGCTCCCGGAAATAATCCCGGGCCGCCTTGACTGCCAAAAGGATACTCTCGGTGCCGCCGGAAGTGAAATTGCCCGCCACCTGATCGTTTCCCCGCAAATGGCGGCGTATCATCGCCACCAGGTCGTTTTCCAGGCGCAGCAGGCTCGGATAGACCGTGAAATCCAGGGCATTCTCCGTTAAAAACCGGTTGTAAACCTCTTTTCCAAAGGCCAGGATGTCGGCTCCGGGGTCAAACACATATCCAAACACCCGGCCCGAGGTCCAGTCCACATCGTCTTTTTTGTATTCGGTCAATTGATCGAAAATCGCGTCCCGATCCATTCCTGCTGAAGGAATCTGCATGCCGCCTCCTTTTCCCGGGTTCCGCCTTTCGCCTGTTTTGCCGGGTAGATGATTTACCCGGCGTTTAGGTGCCTGTATTTATCCAGATAGCGCACCGGCGGTTTCAACGCATCCCTTCGAAACGGTTCTGCCAGAACTTTTTCTCCGCCATGGATTCTGGCATCGATCACGCAGGGCTTTTCCGAAGCCACGGCACTGGCCACGGCATCTTTGACCTCTTCCGGTGTTTTCACCACATGGCCGTCTGCGCCCATATCTTTTGCAACCTGCGCAAAATCGGGATTCTCCCGCAGGTTGGCGCCCACAAACCGGTTGTCATAATAATCGATCTGGTTTTTCTTTTCCGCACCCCACTCGTAATTGTTGGCCACCACCGCAATCACCGGGATGTTTTCCCGCACTGCGGTCATGACCTCGGCAATGCCGGAAATCCCCCAGGCCCCGTCGCCCTGGAAGGCAAACGCCGGCTTGTCGGGCCGGCCGATTTTGGCGCCCATTGCAGCCCCGTAGGCAAACCCGCAGTTGCCCCAGCTCAGGGCGGAAATGTGCTGACGGATATCTGAAAATTGAAAATATGCGTTGCACATGGAAGAGGTGTTGCCGATATCCGTGGCCACAATGGAACCTTTGGGCATGGATTCAGACAGGGCTTTTAAAAATGCCCGGGGATGCATGGGAGAGGTCTCAGCACTTGACCAGGATTCGAGTTCCTCGGCCCACCGGGCCTTTTCCCGGGCAATTTCCGCCACTCTGACCGGGGCCTCGGCCGGTTTTCCCATGGCCGCCTTGACAGCCGTCAGCAGGTCTGCGGCATAGTCTTTGACATCAGCGGCGCTTGCCACATCCACCTTTTTGCTCAGACCCAGCACCCGTGCATTGGCATCCACCTGGATGATCCGGGCATTTTTGGGCCAGTAGTCGATATCGTACTGGGGAAGGGTTCCAAAGGGTCCGAGGCGGCAGCCCAGGGCCAGCACCACGTCGGCTTTGGAAAGAATCCGCATGGCGGCCTTGGAGCCGCAGTATCCGATGGGACCGGTTGCCAGGGGGTGATCTGCGGGAAACGAATCATTGTGCAGGTAAGAATTGACCACAGGGGCCTGCAGGTATTCGGCCAGGGCTTGGGTTTCGGCCAGGGCGTCCCCCTGACTGACCCCGCCGCCGGCAATGATCACCGGGTAATTTGCCCCTGCCAGCAGCTTTGACGCCTCTGCCAGGGCCGCACGCGATCCCGGACCACGGGATATTTCAAGAGACGGATAAACCTCATCTTCGAGCTCGCCGTAAAAATAATCCCTGGGGATATTTAACTGGGTGGGACCGTTTTCCAGTTTGGCCATGTAAAAGGCCCTTCTGGCCAGCTCGGCCATTCGCTCGGGCCGGTTGACACGCACCTGCCAGACGGTCTGCTCGGAAAACCATGCCATCTGATCCAGTTCCTGGAAACCGCCGGTGCCGATTCCCATGGAGCCGGTTTCCGGGGTGATGGCCACCACCGGAGAATGGGCCCAGTAGGCCGCGGTAATGGCGGAAACAAAATTGGCCGCACCCGGGCCGTTCTGGGCAATACAGGCCTGGGGCCGGCCCGTGACCCGGGCCAGGCCGTCTGCGGCATGGGCGGCGGCCTGTTCATGGGCAACGGATACAAAACGGATGCCCGCGGCCGGAAAAAGATCCAGGGCGTCCATGTAGGCGGAGCCCACAATACCGAACACGGTTTCCACGCCTTCTGCTGCCAGGGTTTCCACCAATGCTTCGCTGGGTGTCATCTTATTTGTTGTCATCTCTAACCTCCCTGAATTTTATGCTTTCAATGAGTTTATCAACACTGTATTGAAAAAACTGAAAATAATCGTCGGATTCGATAATGATTCCCTGTAGTTTCCGGATCTGCACCAGCCCGTGCAAGGAAGACCAGAAAAACACGGCAAAATTGTTTGGACAGGGCTCATCAAAAACCTTTAGGGCATTTCCCTGCCGGATGATGCCGGCAATTTGCTCCAGGATCAAAAGCCCCTTGGAGCCGATGGTCCGGTTGACATCCTCGGAGAAAAAGACCTGGGGCGAGGAAAGAAAATAATTGATCACGTCAAAATAGTCTTTGTGCGCCCGGCTGAACTGGTAATACGCCTCTGCGCCTTTTTGAAGCTGAACACGGGGATCGGCTACGCCTTCGGTTTCAGAAACCAGGTAAGTATGCAGGATCTCCAGGCCCTCCTGCTGCAGGGAGGCAAAAATTTCAGCCTTGTTGGTGAAATAAAAATAAATGGAGCCGATGGAAAGCTCCGCCTTTTTCGAAATCTTGTTCACAGACGTGCGGGAAAACCCTTCTTTTAAAAGCAGGGCCCTTGCGGCGTTTAAGATCTGGGTGCGTCGCTGCATTTTCTCCCGCTGCCTTCGTTCCTTTTGTCCCATTTTCTGCTTTTTATCTTTATTGGTTGAGCCGACAGCAACCCGGGTCACAATTCCATGAGCTGGCCGCCGGTGATGTTCATTGCCTGGCCGGTAATATAAGAAGATGCCCCTGACGCCAGAAATGCGGCCAGATCGGCCACTTCGGCCGGCTCTCCGATGCGGCCCAGGGGAATGGTGGCACACATTTCCTTCTGCCGCTGCTCGGCCGTGGTGTTGAAAAACTGCGCTTCAAGCTCAAAGCGCCACTTTTCGATATCGGTCATGATCTGCCCCGGACAGATGGCGTTGACCCGAATGCCGGCACCGGCCAGTTCCTTTGCCATGGTCTTGGTGAGCATGATTACCCCGGCCTTGGCCGCGGCATAGGCGGAATTAAACAAGGGCGGCACCTTGCCCGCCCTTGAGGCGATATTGACGATGCATCCGCCGCCTGCCTGCCGCATTTCCGGAATCACGGCCTTTGACACCCGGAACACCCCGTTGAGGTTCACGTCAATGGTTTTGACCCAGGCGGCCTCGTCATAATTTTCAACGTCGCTTGGCACGCCAAAGGAGGCTCCGGCATTGTTGCATAAAATTTCAATACCCCCGAACTCCCTGACCACGGAGGCCACCATCTGCGAAATGGACCCGGAATCGGTGACATCCACGCTCAGAGCCCGGCAGCGCACCTTGAAATCATCTGCAATCTGTTTTTCAATGTCCTGCATCTGCTCGGAGGTGGCCGTGCTGACCTGGCTCTGGTCCGGCTGAGCCCGGCCCAGATCGGCCACCACGATATTGGCCCCGCAGGCCGCCAGCTTGGCGGCAATAGCATATCCAATGCCGGTTTTTTTCCCGGCCCCGGTCACAATAGCGGTCCTGCCTTTCAGATCCGGATACATGGCACCTCGCATTTTTTAAAATTAGAATGGTTCTCAGTTTTAAAATATTATTCTAAACGATACCTGAAAAGTCAAGCCCTGTTTTTGCACTTTTTTTCAAACAGTGTCAGAGCACCAGTTCTTCGATAAAATCAATGAGCTGATTGAGGTTCTGGCAGGTTCGCACTTCGTGGCAGTGGGCCTTGTAGGTATGCATCTCGCTGTCGCCCGTACCCCAGAAGGCTTCGGGTTCGGGATTGAGCCAGATGATGCGCCGGGCTTTTTCGCGGATTTCGGCCAGAATGGATTCCCTGGGGTGCTGGTAGTTGGACCGGCCGTCTCCCACGATGATCACGGTGGTTTTGCGGTTAATCCGGTGCATGTGGTGCTGCCGGAATTCGTAAAACACCTCGCCGTAGTCGGTTAAGGCGTCAAAACCGATATCCGGGCTTGCCAGCACCTTTTCCAGGGCGCAGTTGACCTCGTTGTGCGCAAAGATCTCGGTGATATCCGTGGTGCCTGACACAAAAGCAAAGCTGTGCACAGAAGAAAAACAATCCTGGAGGGAATAGAGCAGATGCAGCATAAAACGGGCCGCAGACCACACCGAGCCGGATACGTCGCACAGGGCCACGATCCGGGTTTTTCGAAGCGGCCGGCGGCGGTAGGAGAGCACCAGGGGCACGCCCTGGAACCGGCCCGCCCGGCGCAGGGTCTTTCGGACATCGAGCCCGCCCCGGCGCGAGGCCGCAAAGCGCCGGCCCATCCGGTCTCTTAGCTTGCGCACCAGCTGCTGGATCACATCGCGCATCTGCTCGATTTCAGCCGGCGTAAGAGACGAAAAGGGCTGTTCTCCCAGGCCCTGGTAATGCTTGTGATGGGAACGCACCTGGCGCAGGCCGTCATTATAGGGCCGGTTTTCGCGGGTCAGAAGCCCCCGGGCCTGATCCAGGCGCCGGGATATGGATGCGGCTGCCGGGGCCTGACCAGTGCCGTCCGGAAGCCGGGCCAGTCCCCGCTGTATGGCGTTTATCCTAAGCATCACCTGCATCCGCCCGGCCAGCTGGCCGAGGTTGGACTTGACCCCGCTTGCCGAAGACGCGTCCGCCTGCTGGTCCAGGTCCTGCAAAACCTGCAGAAAGGATGCGGGATCACCGGTGACAAAATCCAAAAGCGCGGCATCCAGGTCATCGCCGCCAATGCCGGCGCGACTGAACAAATCGGCAACGGCTTCAGCATCCATTTGCTGCGGGCTTTCATCTTCACCGGCGCCCGGGCCGTGGAAAAACAGGTCATAAACCCGGTCAAAGGCGGCCTGGTCCCTGCGGCTTTTGGCGAAATTGGCCCGGAGCACGGTTTTAAAACGGGCTTCATCCACCAGATCCACGCACTGAAGATGCTGGTGGCAGTCGATGAGCTCGGCGGTGGATACCCGAAGATCAGCGGCCCGGCAGGCTGCGGCAAACTGGATCAGCCGGTCGATCATTTCGCCGAAAGCACCTTGTCCATGGATTGGCGCACCAGTTGGGCGTCCGCGCGGTATTTGCAGATCACGTTAAGGGTGTCAGACACGGCCTGACAGGACAATTCCCCGATGTTTAACACCATCAGGGCCTGGGCCCAGTCCAGGGTCTCGGAAATGCAGGGCCGTTTTTTCATGTCCAGCTCCCGGATATGGTTGACAGCACAGACCAGCCGGTCTGCCAGGGCCTCGTCAATGCCCGGCAATTTCAGGCGGATAATGCGTTTTTCCAGCTCCGGCTCCGGATAATCGATATACAGATGGATGCACCGGCGCTTTAATGCATCGCTCATGTCCCGGTAGTTGTTGGAGGTGAGCACCACCATGGGGATATGCCTGGCCTTGCGGATGCCCAGCTCGGGAATCGATACCTGAAATTCCGAAAGCAGCTCGAGCAAAAAGGCCTCAAATTCCGGATCGGCCTTATCGATTTCATCAATGAGCAGCACCACGGGCTTATCCGAGGAAATGGCCTGCAAAAGCGGGCGGGCAAGGATGAAGCGCTCGGAGAAAAACGCGTCCTCCTGCTCGGCAATGCGCTCCACGGCCTCGGCAATGCTGTCAGCCCCGGCGATCAAATCATTGATCTTCTCCTTGATCATCTGGGTGTAGAGCAGCTGCTTGGCATATTCCCATTCATACAAAGCCTTCGCCTCATCTAATCCCTCGTAGCACTGAAGCCGGATCTTGTCCCGGCCCAGGCACCGGGCCACGGCCCGGGCCAGCTCGGTCTTGCCCCCGCCGGCCGGGCCTTCCACAAGAATGGGCTTTTGGGTGGCAGCAGCCAGAAACACCACCGTGGCAATTTCCCGGGAAGGGATGTAGCCGGCGCGTTCAAGCCTGCAGGTCACATCCTCGATGCTTTCAAATTCCATATGTATCCTTCTGCTATGGCCGGATCTGGATGCCCATCTGCTCAAAATAGGTCTTTCGGCAGAGCTGTTCAATGGTCACCATCCGGCCCAGGGCATTGTTAAAATCATTGGCCGCACAGCTAAACACCCCGTGTCCGTAAACAATGGCGGCCTTGTGGGTCTTGATTGCCGGCGGCACGGTTTGGGAAAGCCCGTAAGGACCGCCGCCGGTCTCACCCGAGACCACCGGAACCGCGCACACCTGCCGGGGGCGCGGACAAAGACGGTGGCAGTCGCCGGCATCCGGGCAATCGGTTTCATGGCAGTCCATGGACAGGATTACGGAAAACAGGGGATGGCCGTGGACAATGGCCAAAAAATCGGTATGGGCGGCGATCTGCTCGTGGGCCGGCCGTTCAGATGAAGGCCGGCCGCCGTTCACAGCGCCGGTATCCAGGTTTATTGCTGCAACCGAGTCCTCGAGATCATCCAGAAAGCTACCGGATGTGGTGATATACAGGCTGTTTCCCAGATGGTAGGAAAGATTGCCGAAACTGGCATCCACAAGACCGTGGCCGACAACGGCCCGGCCGGCCTCGACAATGGCCGCGCGCACGTCCGCCTCGGTTTCAAAGGGGCCGCGCATGAGCCCGCCTTCAAACACGGCCGGGTCTGAAAGATAGGTGCAGGCGCTCTGAAATGTTAAAATCCGGTCCCGGCTGATGTCACCTGTCCGGCTTGCCTGGAGAGAGTCTGCAAAAAACTTCACAAACCCGGCAAAACAGGCGGCTGAAAAACAAACACAGGCTTCGGCCATATCTCTGCCTTGGGCAAGGAGGCCAAAACCGGGAATCACGAGACATCTGCGATCCGACAACAAAGGCCCCATGAGCTCCGGGTCCGGATCTTCGGTCACCGGCAGGTCGGTTAAAAACACCCGGGTCTCAGAATCCCGGGGGCGGATCACCCCGTCTGCGGCAGTGCGGGCCAGGTAATCGAAGATCCCGGCATAGGGCTCGGCCGGCCGGCCATAAACCACAGCGCCGATCCCGGGCTTTTCCAGCAGGGGATCGAGCCGGGCGCAAACCGGATGACGGCGGTTCCAGCCGTGCTGACCCTGCCCGGGCGCAGCCCACAAAAGGGTCTCATCTGCGGCCAGGCCGCTTTGGCAGAGTCTTTGGGCATATGCAGAAATATCAGAGTCCATGGCTGTGTTCGAAAAAAACAGGTGTTAACGCCATCCCGGGAACAATCCCGGCTGCATATAATCCTGATAAATGGCGCACTTGCGGTTTTTCCGGCATTTGCGGCAGACATCAATGTGTTTTTTGGGCCTGCCTTTTTTAAACGGACAGACCAGATATGGGGATGCTGGCGCAGGGTTGCTGTGTATACTTGTTTTCATCACAATTGAAGTCCTATCACCGCTGCAGGCGGCAATCAAGGGGAAAAACCCGGGCTTTTTTACCCGGCCGGGATAAATTTTCTTGATCATCCGGGCATTTGACGTTAACGTAAAAAACGGTTTAACGGCGACAAATGGATAAACGTATAAAAATCAACATGTTTTTATAATCTTTACCTGACAGAGACCAATCGGAAAAACGGAGTATCACCATGGAAATCAGCATCCAGAAAGCCGGGTCCCTAAAGGACCTGCCAGACGAATCCGAACTGGCTTTCGGCACCCTTTTTACAGACCACATGTTCAACATGGACTATGATTTGGACAACGGCTGGCACAACCCGCGCATCGAGCCCTACGGACCCATTACCATGGATCCGTCCACCATGGTGCTCCACTACGGCCAGTCCATCTTCGAGGGATTAAAAGCATTTAAAACCCCGGAAGATAAAATCCAGCTGTTCCGCCCGGAGCAGAATTTCACCCGGTTTAACCAGTCGGCCCATCGCATGTGCATTCCGGAAATCGACGAGAATTTGGCCCTCAACGCGCTAAAAGAGCTGCTCAAAATTGAAAAGCGCTGGGTGCCCTCGGCCCCGGGCACGTCTCTTTACATCCGGCCCACCATCATTGCCATGGATCCGTTTCTGGGCGTGCGGGCATCCTACACCTACCGGTTTTTCATCATCCTGAGCCCGGTGGGGGCCTATTACAAGGAAGGGTTCAACCCGGTGAAAATCTGGGTGACGGAAAAATATGTCCGGGCCGTGCCCGGCGGCGTGGGCGAGGTGAAAACCGCGGGCAATTACGCGGCCAGCCTGTATGCCGGAGAAGAGGCCCATCACAAGGGCTATACCCAGGTGCTGTGGTTAGACGGGGTGGAGCGCAAATACGTGGAGGAAGTGGGCTCCATGAACATCTTTTTTGTCATTGACGACGAAATCATCACACCTGCCCTGTCCGGCAGCATCTTATCGGGCATCACCCGGGATTCGGTGATTGCCATGGCCGAAAAATGGGGACATCCGGTCACCCAGCGGCGCATCTCCATTGACGAAGTGGTCCAAGCCCATGAGGCCGGCAAACTCCAGGAATGCTTCGGCTCGGGCA
The DNA here is from genome assembly GCF_055149105.1 of Desulfosalsimonas sp. Classification (NCBI taxonomy): domain Bacteria; kingdom Pseudomonadati; phylum Thermodesulfobacteriota; class Desulfobacteria; order Desulfobacterales; family Desulfosalsimonadaceae; genus Desulfosalsimonas; species Desulfosalsimonas sp. The sequence goes on from NZ_JBSRLA010000027.1 coordinate 34,889, forward strand.
CCGCTGCGGTGATCTCGCCGGTGGGCCAGATCAAATACAAGGACAAGACCCTTGCCATTGGCGACGGAAAAGTGGGCTCCTGGGCCCGGAAATTTTTCGACGCCATCACCGACATCCAGTACGGCCGCACACAGGATACCGAGGGCTGGGTTCACAAGGTGGATTAAAATCAGCGTGCAAACAAAAAGCGGGGTACAGACTCCTTGGCGTCTGCACCCCGCTTTTGTTTTACCGGCGCGGTTCTTCCGTCGTGCACCTTCTTACTTGATCTCGACCTTTTTGCCTTTGCTTTGCTCGGTCTTGGGCACTTTCACCTCAAGTACGCCGTCTTTGAATCCGGCTTCGATCTTGTCGGGATCCGCATTATCCGGCAGCGTGAAGGCACGCTGGAACTTGCCGTAAAACCGTTCTTTTCGGTAGTAGTTATCCTCGTTGACATCTTCTTCATGCTTGCGCTCTCCCTTGATGGAAAGCACGCCGTTGTTGACATCAATGGATATATCGTCCTTGTTCACGCCGGGCAGTTCGGCCTTGATCATAATGGCGTCATCCTTTTCATAGGTATCCACCATGGGCCGCCATTCAAACAGGCCCACATCCTCTCTGCCCTCGGTTGCCGGAACCGCATCCTCAAACAGCCGGTTTATCCGATCCTGCAAAGTGGGCAGTGTGGTCCAGGGATTCCACCGTACCAGTGCCATATCCGTCACCTCCTTTTATTTTTATTTAACAATTTGTTTTTGTTGTTCATCCTTTCCTTTCACCCCTATAATAATCACTTCCGGAACCTGTTCAAGGGGGGCGGCTGAAATTTTTTACCCTGTTGCAATCAAATGACTTTTATTTTATTGTTTTGTTATCCGGTGGATTGAAACGCTATCCGTCCACCCTCCTTTCACCGAGGCACGGTTATGAATTACGTGATTATCGGAAACGGTGTTGCAGGCGTCACCGCCGCAGAAGTCATCCGGCGGATCGATGCCCGCGGCCCAATCACCATGATTTCAGACGAAACCCACCCCCCTTACTGCCGTCCCATGATCAGCAACCTTCTGGAAGGGGCCGTGGATGTTTCCAGGCTGCCCATCCGGGGGCCGGACTTCTACGACCGGCTTTCCATCACGCCCGCACTCGGCAGCCGCGTGACATCTTTGGATGCCAACACACGCACCGTAACCACAAAAGACGGTCAAATCTTCGCATATGACCGGCTGCTGATCGCCGCCGGGGCCGATCCCAGGCCTCTTGACGCACAGGGCCTGGATCTCAAAAACATTTTTTTCATGCGCAATATTGCCCAGGTACAGGATATGATCGCCGCCCTGGCCGATACCCGTCATGCCCTGGTCCTCGGCGGCGGGCTCGTGGGGTTTAAGGCCGCCTACAGCCTGCTGAAGCGAAATATTGCCGTAACCATGCTGATCCGTTCGGGCTATCCCCTTTCCATGCAGGTGGATGAAACCGCCGGGGAGATGATCCAGCAGGTGCTCTGCGACCACGGGCTGACCGTGCGCACGGGAATTTCGGTCACCGCTTTTGAGGGCAGCGGCCGGGTGCAGACTGCCCATCTGTCCGACGGCAGCCAGGCCCAGTGCGACATGGCCATTATCGGAAAAGGGGTGTTTCCGGCCCACGGGTTTGTGCCCACAGACCGCATTGATACGGATGCGGGCATCCTGGTCGACGATCACATGGCCACAAACGCACCCGGCATATATGCCGCAGGGGATGTGGCCGAGCACATCGACATTGCCCGCCGGAAACGGTGGGTCAACGCCATCTGGCCCGAAGCCGCGGCCCAGGGCCGGGTCGCGGGATTCAACATGGCCGGCCAGGCCCTTTCTTACCGGGGCAGCCTTTCCAGAAACGTGATTCGCATGTTTGACACAGACGTGATGACCGCCGGCCGGGTCAGCCCCAGGGACACCGACGAGTCCTGCCGGTTTTTCTCCGCCCGTGACCCCGGACGCCAAACCTATCGCAAGCTGGTATTCCAGGATCAAATCCTGGTGGGATTTGTCATGATCAACCAAATCGAACAGGGCGGCGTGCTGACCTCGCTGATCCAGAGCCGCACGCCCGTGAAAATATCTCCACATCACCTGCTGGACCCGGGATTTAACGTCAGCCGGCTTTTTGCCCGGTAACCAAATCACCGGGCAGACCGGTCGCATTGATTTTATATGCCGCCCCCATGCGGCAGGGAGGAAAGCTTATGAAACAGGTCATTGTTCATCCCGAACGCTGCGTGGGATGCATGCAGTGCATGCTTGCCTGCGCGGCCGCCCATTCAAAAACCGGCGCCCTGATTTCAGCCATTTCCGAATCGCCCCGGCCCAGACCGAGAATCCACGTGGGCGCAGGGCGCTATGACGAGGGATTTCCCAACCGCTGCCGGCACTGCGATCCCGCCCCATGCCAGATGGCCTGTCTTCCCGGGGCCATTTACCGGCAGACCACAACCAACACCGTGCTCATCAACCCGGATGTGTGCATCAACTGCGCATCGTGTGCCATGGCCTGTCCCTACGGGGTGATCCGGTATCACGCCGACCCCCTGGCACCTGCGGGCAAAACCATTGCCGTGAAATGCGACAACTGCATTGCCCGCCAGCACAAAGGCCTGATTCCGGCCTGCGTGGCGGTTTGCAAGGTCGGGGCCCTGACATTTGAGGAAATGGATGCGGCCATGAAGAAAAAAACCGACCAAGTGGCCCGCAGCATCAACGCAGAAGCCATTGCGGCCGACCATGCCCCGGGTTTTTCGCTGCTCAACACAATCAAAAGGGCCCAAAAAGAAATCAACCTGTCAAGATAAAGGGAGGACGGGACAATGACGCACCATCATACCTATACCATCACCAAAGACGGCCAGCTGCTGATCAAAAAAATGGAATCCGACCAGGTGGAAACCGTCTGGGACCGCCACGCGGCCCAGCAGCCCCAGTGCGGATTCTGCGACCTGGGTTTGAGCTGCCGGATCTGCGTCATGGGCCCCTGCCGGGTCGATCCGTTCGGCGAAGGTCCCCAGCAGGGCGTATGCGGCGCAGACGCCGATATTATCGTGGCCCGCAACCTTTGCCGGATGATTGCCGCAGGAGCCGCAGCTCATTCGGATCACGGACGGGACCTGGTGGAAGTGCTGGCATCAGTGGCTGAAAACAAGGCCCCGGGTTATGCAATCACGGATACGGAGAAACTCAACCGTGTGGCTGCCGAATACGGTATTGCCGCAGACGGTAAAACGCCGGAACAAGTTGCCGGAGAACTGGCCCATGCCATGCAGGAGGATTTCGGCACCCGCAAAAAGGAACTGGCCCTTGTTGCCCGGGCTCCTGAAAAAAGACAGCAGTTGTGGCGCAAGCTCAATATCATGCCCCGGGGCATTGACAGGGAGACCTCAGAGGCCATGCACCGCACCCATATGGGCGTGGACAACGGCTGGCAGAGCCTGCTGCTCCACGGCCTGCGAAACGCCCTGTCAGACGGCTGGGGCGGATCCATGATCGCCACGGAAGTCTCAGACATTCTTTTTGGCACCCCCAAACCCGCCCCCACAAAGGTCAATGCCGGGGTGCTCAAGGCAGACCAGGTCAATGTGGTGGTCCACGGGCACAATCCTGTGGTTTCGGAAATGGTCATGGCCGCCTGCCAGGACCCGGAAATGACAAAGCTGGCCGAGGAAAAGGGCGCAAAAGGCATCAATCTGTGCGGCCTGTGCTGCACCGGAAATGAACTGCTCATGCGCCACGGCATTCCCATGGCCGGCAACCACCTGATGACCGAGCTCATCATTGCCACCGGTGCCATTGAAATGATGATTGTGGATTATCAATGCATCATGCCCGCGCTTTCAAAGGTGGCGGCCTGCTATCACACAAAAATGATCAGCACCAGTGACAAGGCCCGGTTTCCCGGCATGGAGCACGTGGAATTCCACCCGGACAACGCGCAGAAAAAAGCCTATGACGTGGTCAAGGCCGCCATTGAAAACTTTGCCAATCGCGGTGAGACCTATATCCCGGTGGAGCCGCTGGATGCAGTGGGCGGTTTTTCCGTGGAAGCGGTTGTGGGTGCTTTGGGCGGCACGCCCGAGCCTTTGCTCGATGCGATAAAGTCGGGCAAAATCCGTGGGGCTGCGGGCATTGTGGGCTGCAACAATCCCAAGATCAAGCATGACTACGGCCATGTAACCCTGACAAAGCGGCTGATTGAAAACGATATCCTGGTGGTGGACACGGGATGTGCGGCCGTGGCCACTGCCAAGGCCGGGTTCAAAGTGGCAGATGCCATATCCCATGCCGGGCCCGGCTTAAAGGAAGTGTGCGGGTCTTTGGGAATACCGCCGGTGCTGCATTTCGGCTCATGTGTGGACAACGTGCGCATCCTGGTGCTGGCCGCATCCCTGGCCAACGCCCTTGGAACCGATATCAGCGACCTGCCCCTGGCCGGGGCCGCGCCAGAGTGGTACTCGGAAAAAGCCGTTTCCATCGGTGCCTATGTGGTGGCATCGGGGATTTACACGGTCCTGGGCCCCATGCCGCCCATTGCCGGCAGCATGAACGTGGTGGGGCTGCTCACGGAAGGCCTTGGGGAAGTGGTGGGGGCCACATTTGCCGTGGAGCCGGACCCGGAAAAAGCCGCCCTGCTCATCCGCGGCCACATTGAAAACCAGCGCAGAAAACTTGGCTTGGACGCGGCAGCGGTGTAGTTTCGCAGGCAACCGAGTGATCAGTGGCCGGCTGGCGCTTCTGCAGATTGACATGATAGACTCACCTCCGGCCATTTATCACTGAGCATCCAATACCCTGCCGCCTCAGGGCTTTGGAGCATCCGGATCCACCTTTGCTTTGCCGGTTTTTGCCCGGACAAAATTGACGGTTTTTTTCACCGCCAGGGGGAAAATGCCGAGGATTACAAAGGAAATGATCAGCGAGGGGGAGAGAATGTCGCCCATTTTGCTGATCTGGCCCAATTGGTTGCCTGCATTGATAAAAACAGCCGTTCCCGCAAGCATGCCCACCTGGGAGACCCAGTAAAAGGTCCACAGCCGCATTTCGGTCAGGGCCATGCCCAGGTTGATGGCAAAAAACGGAACCGCGGGAATCAGGCGCAGGGTAAACAGGTAAAACGCGCCCTCTTTTTTAATCCCCGCATTGATCTTGTCATACCACGCGCCCATCTTTTGTTTTGTCCAGTCCCGAAACAGGTATCTGGCCACTGCGCAGGCAAGGGTTGCGCCGATGGAACTGGCAAAAGAGACAATCACAAGGCCGGTCCAGAATCCGAACAAGGCCCCGCCCGCCAGTGTCATGACCGCCGCGCCCGGAAGGCTCAAGGCTGTCACCACGATATAGACGATAAAAAACGCACCTGTAACCAGCACGGGGTGTTGTGCAAGCAGTGCCTGGAAATTTTCCCGGGATTCTTTTATATATGCCAGGTTCATGTACTGCTGCAGGTCCAGGACAAAAAACAGCACCACAATGACCACAATCACGCCGATTACAGCGAGTTTTTTGGTATCCGGAATTTTCATGGACATATCTTTCTATTCCCCGTCCTTCCCACAGGCTCTGCCCTTTAAGGCGAAAAAGAATTTAAGCCCCTTTTTGATGCGCTCGGAAAAGATTTTCGGTGTCAGATATGCACCAGCCACGCGCTTGTTGATCTCGCCCAGGGTGGGATAGGGATGAACAGCCGAGGCCAGGGTGGACAGCTTGACGCCGCCGGCTGCCACCGCAACCCACTCGTTTATCAGATCGCCCGCGTTGGGCCCCAGAATCTGGACGCCCATGAGGTTTTCCTTTTCATCAAGGATCATTTTGATTTTTCCGGCACTATTGCCCATGGCCAGGCTCCGGTCGTTGTTTTTGAAATCCTCGCTCCAGACCGTGTATGATATGCCCGCTTGTTTTGCGCTTTTCTCGTTCATGCCGATACTTGCCAATTCGGGATCAGTGTAGGTGCACCAGGGCAGAAACGTGTAATCGGCTTTTCTGGGCAGGCGGAAGACGGCATTTGCGATCACGATGGAGCCTTCATATCCCGCGGCATGGGTAAACAAAAACGATCCGGTGACATCGCCTGCGGCAAAAATGTGATTCTGGGAAGTGCGCATCCGGGCGTCCACCTGGATGCCCCGGCCGGTAAAATCGACCCCGGCCTTTTCAAGGGCCAGTCCCTCGATGTTTGGCGTTCTGCCGGCGGCCACCAGCAGGGTTTGGGCATGGACCTGTTTTTCCTCTCCCTTGCCATTTTCAAACACCACTTCCTTTTTGCGCCCCAAGTCTTTTGCAGATAAAATTTTGGAGTTGAGATGAAAGGTCATGTTCGGAGACGCCGCAAGCAACCCCAGCAGTTCGTCTGCCAGGTCCTTGTCCTCCCGGCCAGGATCTGGTCTGCGCGTTCGATAACGGTCACCTGTGTGCCCAGCCGGGAAAAAGCCTGCCCCATTTCCACGGCAATGGGGCCGCCGCCGATAATCGCCATGGAGGCCGGCAGTTTTTCCAGGGAAAATATTTCACGGTTGGTGATATAACCGGCCGCCTCCAGGCCGGGCACAGGGGGCGCGCCCGGGGAAGAGCCGGTGGCAATGAGCCATTTTTTGGCAGACACGGTGTTTCCGTTTAAGTAAATTGCATGTTCATCCACAAATTCGGGACTGCCGAATTCAACCCTGGCCCCGAGCCCGCAAAACCGCTCCTCGGAATCATGCTCCTGAATGGTGGAAATAACATTTTCAATGCGGTTTCGAATGCCGGCAAAATCCACGGGCGGGGCATCCACGTCCGGCAATCCGTGTTTGCCGGCGTTGACAATGGTATGATATGCCCGGGCCGAGTTGATCAGCGTCTTGCTGGGCACGCATCCGAAATGCAAACAGTCGCCGCCAAGATCCTTTTCCTTTTCAATCAAAAGGGTTTTGGCCCCGAGCTGGGCCGCGCCCGAAGCTGTTGTCAGCCCTGCAGCCCCGCCGCCGATAATACCGATGTCATAATCGTATGGCTTTGCCATATTGCCTCCCGCAATTGCCGGTTGTTTTCTTTCCCATTGCCCCGGCAAACGCCGGCAAGGTCGTGTTTTTTCCATGGGGGCAACTTTTTATGCGCCCTTTTTGCCTTCCCGGCGCAAATCCACAGACAACAGGTATCAATTACGTAACAGAATACTTTAAATCGTAACCATAATACACAAACACGCCAGAAACCGATCTCATGGCATTGAGGTTTTTCTGTCTCTCCTTGGTTTTGGAACGGCCTTTCGGCTGTGATGGAAAAAATGAGTCGGAAATAATTTGTCACAGTCGTTTGCCCCGGGCGTATAAACATTATCAGACTGGAGAAATGGCCCGGGTATTTTTTGGCTCAACAGTTATGATGAGCCTGTAAAAAGTCTTTTTTACAGGCAGTGTTAAGTTTTAAGTGATTAAGTGTTAAGTAAAATCAATAACTTATTTATTCATTGGTTAGCGGTTATATCCGATTTGGGCCTTTTTACGATTCCATCAGTTATGAAGAGTTAACAATGCAGGGGGAAAAACAGGTGAAGGATCTAAAGATGAATCCGGTGATAATGAGGTAAACAAAATTCTGAAAATCATCTTGCCGGATGAACAGCTTCATGCAAATCTTTATAAAGCGTATTTTCCCACTTAATTGTGAAGCTTGCCGGCAAAAAAAGCATAACCGGAAACCATCAATAACTTGGGACAGGATTGGACGTATATTTAGTGCCTGTCCAATAACACTACAGCGACATTTCAATGCCTAAATTTATCGCCTCCTGGACGCGTTTTTTTCTATGCGAAAGATAGGCGGTATAATTGCGGCTGATACAA